>CAJCHQ010000125.1 GCA_903970295.1 Bryobacterales bacterium | reverse complement strand
TACTTCGCTGCATTTTTCTGCTCTTGTGGAATTGAGGTGTGGCTTGATTTACAGGTAGCTTGGCATACAGGCTATTTTGGTGGTCAGTCTGTAGCCGGTCAATTATGTGCCATTGACAACAATCTCTTCAAATGAGTTGTTTTTGCATGGCCGTGGTGCCTTGGCATGTTGGAGGAGGTCGAAGCTCGCCTATGGTATCGCCAATGGTGCGCAAACAAGTGATCATCGGCAGTCATTACTAACATGACGTACAAAAGAGATTGAACACACACGCACGGATCGTTGTCGAACAGCCCCCGGAAAGTAGGGGCCAATCGATTTTCACCTGAAGGTTCAGGATTTCTTTAGTAAGAGGGGGCTTAACTTTACCTCGCACCGCTGCGGATAGGCAGGCAGAAAACTCAATCGACGCTAATCGCGATAGCCTGTAAGCACGGAATATCAAAAAGGTGTCGCTGCTACCAGCCGCACGCGGAGACTGATACCAGTTGCAGCCGCGCCCTAGTTGATTTGATTGGAAGAAACTCAGTCGCTCATATTCGCTTGTTTGATGTCAAGCTCAAAGCTAGAATCGCCTGTACATTAGTCCCCTCAATTATCTTGAGATCCACTCCGAAAGCCAACCTCTTTTCGTTATCCTCGCGTACCTTCTTTCACCCGGTGAAGGAGAAAACCTTGGCCAGACTCAGTCGCAGTTACAACCCTAAAAAAAGCGAGGCAAACGACGTTACGGAGTTGCAGCGAATCATCGCCGAGCGCACACTTCTTTACGACGCAAGCCATCAGAACCTGCTAGAGCTGCGCAACCGCGCTAGCACAAAACGCAACATCTACCAGCAGCTGACCGACCCGAACGCCTACTTTTCAGGTGAAACGCTGCTGCGAATCAGTGCAATCCTGCCGTCCGTGAAAAGTCTCTGGAAAAATGCACTTTCGTTAATCGCCAATCTCGATGACGCCAAAGTGGCATTAAGTGCGCAAACCGACCTTGCGAGAATCACCAAGACTAGAGCGATCCTTTTCGGAGCCAGCATCTCGGTCGGAGAAAAGCCGGTTGCCCTGAACCTACGCTCGTTCGGCGAGTCAGACACTGTCAGCACCTTGAGCACACCTGAGCAAGTCTACAAAAGGCTGGAAAAAATCTACAACGGACTGCGAGATTTGATTTGCGAAATCGAAACAGCAGATAACTCGCTTCCTGAGGTGGCACAAGCTCTGCGCCTACAATCCCTAGAACAACTAAAAGATGCCGAGCTTATGGGTTCATCCACACGGCCCACGACAGCTTCGTTGCACTCTGAGATCGAGCGCCTGATTGCAGAGGCTGATCGCGATCCGATTGGCTCTTTTCAGTCTCTTAATGCCATGTCCAAATCTCTGGAGCAATCGGCTGCGGCTGCTCGTGCCCTGGCTTCATTTCGAGCAAGGTCACCAGAACTGATTGCCCAAACTCGCCAGGCGTTAGCCAGCCTCTTGACACTTTCGGACAATGTGCAACGTTGTACTCAGGCTTGCCAACGGTTGTGCAGCGAAATTGACATTCTCGAAAGCCTGCCTGAAGAATATCTCAAGTCATTAACCGACTCGTTGGCACAACTGGCATCAGCCTGTGAGGCTAACGACATTGGCGCTAATGGCTCTGGGGCCGAACTTGAATCTCAGTTGGCTGAGCTGGCGGCAACAATCGACAGTCTGACTGTACAGCAAGAATCTGCTCTAGCTCACAACGCCGCCATTATCGCTCAACGACGAGCATGGCAAACCGAACTGCCAGAGTGGGTGACATTGTCCATAGACTATGGCGTCCACCACCGGTTGAACGACCTCTTCGAATACGCGCAAGGGCTTGCCAATCGCCTGCCTACGCCGATGCAAACCACCGCTCAGACGCTTGCAGTATTGCAGCAAGAGCTGGAAGCTGCCCTCAGCGAACAAGCGCAATAGGTTCCTTAGACCACACTTCACACCAGCACCATCAGTGGTGCGCCACACCTGATTGAGGAGAAATCATCATGTTTGAACTTTTGAGCTTCTGCGTCGAGGGTCTCGTCGCGGGCGGCACTGCCATTGGCGGCTACCAATATATCAAAGACTCGGGCTTTCGCACGCACGTGAACAAACTCACCGGTGGTCTGATCAACAAAGCCGGCAATGTGCTCGGCTCGCGACTGGCTAAGCACACGGCATTTGCCGGCGCTAACCCCAGCCAAAAGCTCGCTCTGATCACCGGCGCAAGTGAGCGAGGACACCGCGCACTGGCATCGCAAAAGAGCAGCCTATTCAAGCTGACGGCCATGCAAGAAACCGCACGTTTGGACCGTGTGGAGGCAGAGCAAGCAGTCGCCTCGGCCATTCTCAACGTCTCCGACTATCGCGAGCTCATGGCAGCGGGCGACGCTCAATTCGATGCCGCCGGTTTGAGAGCCCAGGTGAAACGGCTGGTCACTCTCGAAGCTAAACTTCTCGAGCGGAAAAATCAAGAATATGTCCTCAACGTGATGATCGAACGCGCTCAAGAAGGACAGGGCGTAACGGAAGAGCAGGTAGCCAGCCTCGATGCCACCGTTTTGCGCTTGAATGCTGCAATCGAAGCAGCCGCAGCCAACAACGCCGGACTGACCGC
>CAJCHQ010000124.1 GCA_903970295.1 Bryobacterales bacterium | reverse complement strand
CGGCAAACCCGTTCCTCATGATGGAAAGACGCCCGGAGAATTGCAGTATCGTGGGCCCTGGGTGACTTCGGGTTATTATCTCGACGAGCAAGCGACTAAGAATGCCCTGACAGATGATGGCTGGTTTCGCAGTGGTGACATTTGTACAGTTGATGAGCATGGGTTCTTGCAGCTAGTCGATCGCTCCAAAGATGTTGTAAAGTCAGGCGGTGAATGGATTAGTTCAGTCGATCTCGAAAATGCCATCATGGGCCATCCGGAAATCAAGGAAGCAGCTGTTGTCGGTGTCGGGCACGATCAGTGGATCGAGCGTCCAATTGCCGTAGTTACTTTGCGTGACGGCTCGAGTCAAACGGAAGAGTCGATTCGCGAATGGCTCGGCAGCCGCGTTGCCAAATGGTGGTTGCCGGATCGCATAGTCTTTGTCGATGCCATTCCGCAAACCGGTGTCGGTAAATTTCTCAAGCGTGAGTTGCGACAGAAGTATATGGATATTCTTCGAACCAGAGCTTGAATACTAACTCGCTTCCTTCGTTTCGGTCACCGGAATGACGAAGCGGAAAGTTGAGCCCTTACCGACCTGACTATCACAGGCGAGTTCGCCACCGAGGAGTTCGACCAGTTTCTTGCTGATTGAAAGTCCCAGGCCCGTGCCGCCATGTATCTGATTGGTTTTGCCATCGCCCTGCACAAACGGTTGAAACAATTTGTCTAATGTCTTTGGCTCAATTCCTTCACCCGTGTCGATGACGGCAAATCTGACGAATATTTGCTCGTCACTTTTTCGATTTTCACTCACTTCTACGGTCACGCTCCCAGATTCGGTGAATTTGAGCGCGTTGTATGTGAGATTGAGCAGAATCTGATGCAGCTTTTTCTCATCTCCGATGACAGAATCAGGCAGCAGAGGATCGATTTTTTTCTCGAGCCGGATATGTTTTTGTGTGGATGCCAGTCGAGCCGAATTCAATACGCTGTCGACCAGATCGTTAAATCGAAATCGTGAATGGTAAATTTTCACATGACCCGACTCGAGCTTGGAGAAATCGAGCAGGTCGTTGATCACCTTGAGCAGAGTCTTGGCCGAATCGAGGATATGTTTGGCCATTTCGGGATCGGGCGCCGATTCTGTAGTCACCATCAATTCGCTCAGTCCGATTATGCCCGAGAGGGGAGTCCTGATTTCGTGACTGATATTGGCCACGAACTGCGATTTCAGATCACTCGCTCTGACCGCTTCCGCGCGTGATTGTACGACCTCATCGAAGGCTCGATTGAGCTCTTCTTTCACGATCACCTCTTTCCTGAAGTATGTCTTAGCTGTGAGGAACAACCACAAGATCAGACCCAGAGTTGCTCCTGCCAGCAAAGCTATGACGAGGTAGACAATTTGCTCGAGTTGTTTGGCGGTGGCTAGTCGCTTTTGCAGTAAGACTTTTTCGTTGTCCAAGATCTTTGCCACTATGTGCCGAAACTCGTCCATCGTTTTCTTCCCTGGTTCTAGAGAAGCGATGTTTCGCTCAGCTTCATCGCCAGTGGCGGCTCTGCGAGCTGCTATCACCAACTGAGTGTTGGCGATTTTGTCTTGGGCCAGTCGCAACAAGACAGGTGTCAGCGCTTGTTGTGCCGCATTATCTTTTGTCAGCGTTTGGATCCTGTTTATGTGCTGCGCTACTTCTTTGTAGCAGTGTTCGTATGGCTTGAGATACCTCTCGTCGTTAGTGATAAGAAAGCCTCGGCAGGCTGTTTCACAGTCCATCATGCAGATCAGCGAATTGTCAGCTTCTGCCATCACTTCCAATGTATGTTCGACCCACCAATTGGCAGACAATAATTGCGAAAATAGATAAAAGCAGCAGCCAATAATCAAAATTAAAGCTGCGGCGATAATCGCGAGCACTAAATTGTTCTTGGTCGTAAAAGTGACGGGCATTGACTGACGGCTATGAAGGAAATGGTTTGGCCGAGGATCGTATTACTGCAGACTTGTATGCTACAAGATATATCTGCTCAGCTGATTGTTCCTAGGACGCTCTGGCTTGCGGCTGCTGCTGAACTTCGGGATTGTAGTCAGCGAGCTGGATCATGGCATCTTCGTAGCCCTGACTGATCAGGCGCCGCGAACGCTCTGGATCTATTTCGAGCAAAGTCGTGTTCACGGCCTTACGGGGCTGGAATACTCGAATATTGACGTTCTTTCTGCCTATCGATTCGACCGACCCGGTGGCAATCAAGCGGTTATAAAGCTCCGCTGATTGAATTTCTCGTCTGGCCGAAGCGTCGAGGACTATGTCGAGACAGCGCACTAGCACTTCAAACATATTTGTCGGACAAATGTTGATTGTCTCCGGGTGGAGCAGGACCATGAAAAT
>CAJCHQ010000123.1 GCA_903970295.1 Bryobacterales bacterium | reverse complement strand
GCTCAATCTTTTTGCGGCGATTCCGGGTGGATTAGCTCGAGTGAGTACTGAGTGATGATAGCGCGCATTCGGCTATAGAAGAATTCTGCTTGCTCCGTGCTGCCGGTGCGCTCTAGCATGTTGGCGAAAGCCAGGCAGGCGGCGGCAGCGTCCAAATTTTTTTGTTCCAGGATATTTTGCAGAGGTTGTACCGACTCTTCGGTCCTGATAGTTTCAACTGAATCAGGCGCTGGTCCAGCAACCGGTTGCTCGGGCGCATTTCCGCTCGCGTCGAACGCTGAACATTCAGGGGTGGGGCTTGTGTTATAGCAATCCATCGCTTTTTTCTATGAACTCAATCAAGGTCTATCAACCGAGCGTGAAATTGTTGTGAAAATGCAACTGAGATCTCCGTAATTTGGCACAAATCCACAGATCTTTTTAGCCAGCGCAACGACCTTTCAAAACTTGGTCGTCGAAGTGAAATGAAAATTTGCCACTTTCATTGCCGGCACCACATTCGGGGCTCCTTCTTCGCCGGCTGCTCGAACGGCGGGGCCAAGCGCGAGCACATTGTTTAGCATTTCGATAATGCTGACGTTGAAGCGCAGGTTGCGTACGCCACCAACAACCTTTCCGTTCTCGACGAGAAACGTGCCATCCCTGGTCATACCTGTAAGCAGGACAATACCCGGGTCAACCATCCGAACATACCAGACGCGCGAAAGCAAAATGCCGTGTTCGCTGGTCGCTATCATTTCGGCAAGGGAAGAGGTCCCGCCGGCGAGGACTATATTTGTCGCCGCCTCGCCGACGGGGCTGGGTTCGGGTAAGGCGTGTCCGGTGCTTTCGACGCCAAAATACTTTGCACTTCTGCGTCCATAAACCAGATTTTTCAAAATTCCATTTTCGACAAGTGTGAGCGCTTGCCGGGGCATGCCTTCCCAATCGAATGGGGGTCCATCCTGAAGCGGATGTGCGAAATCATCTCGAATGGTAATGTTGCCGCCGAAAACTTTCTTACCGACCTTTCCAACCAAGCTGGAAATTTTGTCTTTGTGGCTGGTTGCAGCGAAATCTCCCCAGAGAAAAGCGAGCAGGTCGAGTACTGCTGATGGTGGCAATATGACTGTGTAGCGGCCTGCCGGTATTTCGATTGGATCTGTTGATTTCAGGGCTGCATTGATTGCCCCTGCCGTCAGTACCCTTACTTCCAGTTGCTTTAAGTCGTGGCCATCGGCTTTACCCCAGCCTGACGAGGTTTGGGTTTCCATTGTCACCGAGCATTCTGCCGAAGATTGCTCGTGAAAAACAAAAACGCCGGCCGAATTGCCGATCGCCAGAACCCAGTCGCCTGCGGCAAAAATGCCGGCAGCCTGAAGGTCTTTCGCCAGCGCTTCGCTAATTATGGTTTTGATTTCGGCGGCTCTTGCCCTGGGCGTCATGCCTGCCGTTTCTTTGTTAAAACGTTTGACTTTGCCATAATCGGCGGACTTGCGACGACTGGACAGTGGCAGCACATCGGGGTCGCGTGCCAGTATTTTTGCTGCGCTGATCGCGTTGTCTACGACTATGGCGATACCGGCCGCTGAAAGATTGTCGGTTTCCAACCTGGCCTGCCGCCCGGGTAGAAGTACTCGCACTGCCAGAGAGAGTCTGGTTTGGGCCTGATTTTGCGTCATGCTGTTGAGGGCGAAACGACTCGTGCCGACACGCACACCGAGGATGGTCACCTCTATGCCATCGACTCTGTCTCCGGCGTGACTGATCGCTCGATCGACTAATTTTCTGGCGGCTGCCTTGCTAATCATTTTTGTTTTTGTCGATCGCGCTCATTTGCCCATGCCGATTTTTATATTGCGAAAGCGAGCCGGAGCGGCTCCATGTCCTGTCCACATGGTTTGCATCGGTTGACCTTTGCCGCAGTTCGGCAGGCCCCAGTCTATGTAATCTGATGCGCTGCAGATCGCCTCGCAACTATTCCAGAATTCGGTGGTCATGCCGCCATAGCTGGGATTCTTGATCAGACCTTTAATTCTGCCGTCTGCAATTTTGTATCCGGCTTCCATACCGAATTGGAAATTGTATCTTTTGTCGTCGATCGACCACGATTTGTTGGTGTCCATCAGAATGCCATTTTCAGTGTCGGCGATCAAATTCTCGAGGCTGCCAGCCGTGCCCGGGCGAAGAGAAATATTAGTCATGCGGATAATTGGCTGAAAATTGAATGATTCGGCGCGTACTGCTCCGCCACTGCGCTTGAGCCCAATTAAATGAGCGGTGTCACGCGAACTCAGATAGCCGACGAAGATGCCGTCTTGCACCAGCGGAACGCATTGGGCTTCAACACCTTCGTCATCGTAAGCGAAACCGCCAAGGGCAGAGACCGCCGTCGCGTCGGCGACGAGATTGACTATTTTCGAGCCGTATTGCAGTCGATGCAGCATATCTTTGGTTAAAAAGCTCTTGCCGGCAAAATTAGCCTCGTGACCAAGAGCTCGATCGAGTTCGCTAGGGTGACCGCACGATTCATGGATCTGCACAGCCAGTTGCGAGGCGCCGATAATCACGGTCGCCTCTCCCTCCGGGCAAATCGGTGCGTCGAGCAATGCCACGGCTTCTTCCGCGATGCGCTGAGCGTGTTTTTGTAGTTGCCATTTAGCTATTAATTCCCAGCCGGCATTTTCGCTTTGACCGCCGAATGAATTAGGCCAGGAGCGGCGCTGCCGCTCGTCGGCCGAGAAGGCGTTGGCTTCGATGCCGCACGATGAGCGGACGAAAGTCTGTTCGATTTCAGAGCCATCACTGGAAACGAACAACTTTTTTTCCTTCGTGAAAGTCATTTCGCCCTGAGCCAGAGAGACACCTTTAACTGAGCGTATTGTCTTTGCGCAATCGAGCAGCAGATCGATTTTTTCTTCCAAACTGATCGTGAACGGATCGATCAGGCATGGTGCATGCCAACTGGCGCGATGCGCGGGTTCTCCCGCCAGCTCAATCGGAGGATTGACGCAAGTTGCTGAGGCTTTGGCTACCGCTACGGCTGTTTTGGCTGCTCTGGTGATACCACTGGCGGTGAGAGATTGGGTGGAAGCAAAGCCCCAACCTCCCTGAAAAAGTACCCGAACTCCTAAGCCGAGAGTTTCGGTCAAGTTAAGACCGGCCACACTCAAGTCTTTGGTTCGGATGATTTGTTTCTGCTGCTCGATCAGACGCACATCGGCGTAGCTGCAGCCCAGACCAATGGCGACGTCGATGGCATTGCTGGCAGCTAGATCATCGTGCATAGAGGTCATTAGACCATAATGCCAATCTTGATTTCCAGACAACGACGTGTGAGTGGGTAATTTGCAAAAGTACATAATTCCGCACGCGGCTTGCATTACTGCGAGAGTGATTACGCGTTTTTGGTCGGTCCAGTCACACCAAGGCTTTTCGAGTGTGGATTTGCGATCTAAGCAAAACTTAGCTTAGCTGAACGAATTGCCACGAGTTTCAGCTCATTTCACTATGAGCTTCTGAATCGAGTTGTTAGAGAGCGATCTTACTTACTCTGCGTTAAACACCTGGCGTTGACTTGTCACTCAGTTCCGCATAGTTTCTGATTGCCCTTCTTTCCCTAAATTTTCAAAGCCTTCTTCTCAGACCCTAACCCGCACAAATCTGACACGAACTTAAAACCGAACATTTTGCTCGGCGTGTCGGACACCTTTTCAGTGGTTAGCCCTTTGCCTCGACCAAATCCTGGCGCCGCCCTGAATAGTTCTTTTCGCTTGACTGACTGCAACTCCCATCTGGCGCTGAGTGATCTACCCTTCGCCAAGAGCAACCACTGACTTCGAAAGGAGAACATCATGTTCTATCAACCCTTCACCTCGACGTTCCCCCGTATCGACCTCACAGGTACACCCGCCGGTGAACCCATGCGCATACACGACCTCGTCTCTGGACATCCGCCCCAGATGCTTCCGTACACGCAGGAAGTGAAAATCATCGGCTCGCCGGAAGGATTCAAGGTCAAGTATCCGGCTGGCGGCTCCAAAATCGTCTTCGGGTTGGGTGCCTCTCAAGCCAGGCGCGAAGCCGGAGTGAAAGTGGCTCTGGCCACTGGAGTTTCGGCGGGCGGTTTGCTGGCAGCTATCGACACCAACGACGTCGACCCGAAGCAGGCTGCGCTGGCAATTTACAACCTCCTGCAACTCGTGCAGAAAGACCTGAGCGTTCTCAGCAAAAGCTTTGTCGGTTGTGACCCGCTGTTGCTGCTCCTCAGTGGTTTCACATCGCTCAGCCCGGAATACTGCTTTCAGACTCTGATCGACGAACTGGGCTTGAAGTGGAATTCCAAACTCCGCATCATCTCGTGCGCGGTCGAAGTGGACGTCAGCAAACCCTGGTCATTGACTCCATGGACACTGACGAACTACAGGCACTGGCCGATCGTGATCACGGAGGCAGACGGCATTCCGCTCGCTCGTGCACTCTGGTATACGGGAGCCGTTCCCGGTACTTACGTGACGCCGAGAATCGGTACATCCGAACGGGGACTACCTCTGATTGCTGTTGACGGTGCGTTCGTCAATCGCATTCCTCACGTCCCCGGCGACGGGCCCAGCATCGCAATGTCCTACACGCGGGCGACGAGCATGCCGAAAGAATGGACCGATTTACCGAACGAAGGCTTCAACCTCGCGCAAGAGTGGTTGATGCTGTTTCAGCCGGTCAACTGGTTCAATCCCGCATCTTCCTGGGAACGGACGTCCGACTTCGTCAAGAAGGCGTCTGACTATTGCCGCAGGGTTGCTGACTATTCGAGCCCGAGCAAAATCTACGGACTGATGCAGCAAGTGACCGAAATTTACGTGCAGATCTGCGGCAACAACAACGTCCAGATGCCCGGCGATTTTCCCATCGTTCTCGGCATGGAGGACTTCGCCGCGCTCAACACGGGCATTTCGGAGAAGCAGTACTGGGCTGCCTACGATCATGGACTCAAAGTTGGCAGGCACCGCTTTGCGGAAGGTCTGGCTGCCAAAGAGCTCGTGATACCGAGTTGAGCGGGGGAGCTCACCTGCATGGGACTGCCTCTACCCCGCTCGAACGATTCGACGTCCCACGACTTGATTGAACTTGACTCGCCATCGGCTGGAGCGCTGGTTAGCAGTGCACTGGTCGATGGCGAGACCACAACCACTAACCTCTGGCTCTGGAAGCCAGTGAAGGAAAATGTGATGTCGATCGTGACGCATATCGGTTGGAGCCTGCTTGGCACGATTGCTTTGACGTCTGGCCTGGAATGGGGACTGCATCGTTTTTTGATGCATCGCCGCTGGTTGGGTAAGGTGTCTGGAAATGCATATTTGAAGCAGCAGTTCAGAGACCATGCCATTCTTCACCACGTGACATACTACCTGGTTTTCAACGATGAGCCTGACGACTTTGGCAAATTGCATAATCTGGACATCAGCGTTATAAGCGGGCTGCTTGTTTGCGCGCCGTTCGCTATTGCCATGGCATTCATCGATCCAATCACAGCCGGCATGTTTTTCGCCGCCGGTATATTTCAGCCACTGGTGTGGAGTGCCTGCCACCGTGAGATGCACGTTCCCACCGGAGTCTGGTGGTCACGCAGCTGGATCTTTCGGTACGTGCGTTATCACCACTTGCTGCACCATCAGCATCCAGAGAAAAACCTTGGTGGATTGTTTCCGTTCGGGGATTGGCTCTTCGGCACAGCGGCCACAGCCAACGAAAGAGATTTGCGTTTGATGGAGCGCCTTTTCGGCCATCGCTTCTGGCTCCGGCACAGGTAGCTGCCTGAAATTATTCGTTCTCCTGAATGGCAGCAGGAATATTCGGCAACGGTATTCCTGCTGCACGTTTTTTTGCTGATGCGGAAAAGCCTGCTGAATCTGCACCATTGGTGGTGCTTGATTTTCTAATTTCTAAATCTTGAAATTGTTAAAACTATAAAGAGTAGTAGCAATAAGATTCAAAAAAAGAAGCAGTGCCAGTTGGCATTGACACTGCCTCTCAAGTTTTCAACATCGGAGGGTAGACTGGCAGCTCGAAAGGTTTTACGCCTTCGATTTTGCTCCAATCTACCCTCGACATTGCCCTCCGGTTAGGCAGCGTTTGCCTGTGCCGGTTCTCCCGTGCGGGTCTGCTTGCGACCCTTGTTGTTGTTGCGGACGGTGGCAGGGTCAACCATGGTGACATGGGGAAGCCTCTTTCTGAGGTTCGTGTGGGTATACCAGACCGTCACTTCTTTCTCTGTGGATAGTCCTTTCAGCGCTGCTTCCGGGATTTGCTCGTTGGTGAGAAAAGCCGGAATCAGACCGATGTCGACGTGATAACCACACTTGCCACCGCGCCGGAACTTGCCTGTGAACTTCTGACCGGGGATAAGCCGGCTGAGGAAGTCCAGTTCAGCATCCCCCAATTTGAGGAATGTCAGTTTCATGAAGCCCGTGGGCAGAATCTCTGCAACGCGAGCGGTAACTTCGTCTCCCACATCCACCAGAAGTGAACCATGGTCGACACCGCCTTTGTCGTGAGCATTCTTTTCCTCGAACTTAAGAAACCCGCGGTCTTTGCCGATCTCAATCATGACACCGTGGAACCTACGTTCGGTGACACGCCCGACCACCTCCTGACCCACGACATACGCAGAATTCGCCAGAGTAACCGGCTGGGCCTGACGTGTCGGGGCTGAGTTCGCTGGACGCTTGGCGTTCGGCTTCGCGTCCGGCTTGCTCGTGACCTGGGTCTGGGGCTTTGCTGGAGGCTGAGCCTTGACCTGGGTCGGAGAGACCTTGACGGTCTTCTTCTTGGGGGTGGTGACAACCTCAAATCTCGGGCCCCGAATGCTCTCAAGCCGGCTCAGAAGAGCAGGAATGTCGGCTTCCAGTGTGAGCTTGAGGACAGTGGCGACGTGCTGCGCATGCGCAATCACCTTGTTGAGCAGTGCCTCGTCCCAAATCAAGAACCGCCATGAGGAGTAGAAAGTGCCGACTTCGTCGCGTTCCATTCGCAGTGTCTTGCGCGCACCGTTGAATGTGACTTCGAACTCGAATTTGTCGAACTTCTTTGTGTTGGCGTTGGTCAGTCTGAGGACTGGGAACTGGTCGTCTTCCGGATAGTAAAGGCTGATGCTCGCAGGACCTTCGATTTCTTCCGGTTCGACGATGGTTGTGGCCAGTTCGAGTTCATCGAGCAGGGAAACGTCGTTCTCGACTAGCTCGATGGGGTCGTCGGCGTCTGCGTCATTGCGTCGGCTGAACTGACCGGTTAAGGTGTTTTCGGTTTCGTCGCTCTCGATTGCGTCGGTGAAGTGAATGTCGCTCTCGAGATTTGTGTTGTAACTGCTGGTGTCTGTGTTGAACGTAGTCATGATAGTGCTCCTTCCGAACGTGAGTTCGAAACTAAGTTGGGAAACGGAACCATTCCGAGTCCTTGCCGTTCCAAAAATCTTTCTGCGCCATACCAAGCTGACCCCGTGAAACACCTAGCAACCCGAGTCGATTAACAGTGGGTTTTGCTATGGAGTGGCAAGAGGCTTGTTTGCTTGGGATACCTGAAGAGAAGAATTAGAGAACGTATCCCGACCATCTGTGTTTGCGGCTGCGCAGATCAAATTAATTCGATATTTAAGATTGAACGCCGAGAACGCTTTGTGCGCAAGGCTTTTGGGGCTTATACCTGGTCCTCGCGCTAGCTTTGGATGGATTTTGAATCCGTTCTTGAGCGCATCATAACTAGCGGGATTAACGCTCCGTTTAATCTTTCTGGGGATTATTGCCGAGCCAGCTCGCTATCATGCGCGCTAGATAAGCTATGTTTTGCTACCCTGGGTTCAATAAGCGCGGGCGAAGACCACTTTCTGAGAAGTCGATTTGCCTGTGAACATGCAAACTCCTGGCTCGTTGTTTTGAGCGAAGGGAATGACGCGAATGGTCGCTTTCGTTTCCTCTTTGATTTTTGCCTCGTCTTCGTTCGAGCCGGCCCAGTAGGCTTCGATAAATCCGGTTTTTTCACTGAGGATTGTTTTGAAGCTGTTGTAGTCGCTGGCAAAATGTGTGTTCGCTTTGCGATATTCGAGAGCGCTGTTGAAGATGTTCTTCTGCACGGCCTCGAGCAGACCCGCAATTTCATTTGTCAGCCCTGCTTGCGCAACTCCACGAATCTTCTCGCGGGTGTCGCGACGGGCAATTTCAACGACATTATTGGCTACGTCTTTGGGCCCGATGTTCAATCTGAGCGGCACACCTTTTTGCTCCCAGTGGTTGAATTTCCAGCCGGGCGTGTAGTTGTCCCGATTATCCAGATGCACTCTGGCGACATCTTTCAGCTGTTCGGCGATGGCCTGGCAGTATGTCAGCACCTTCGCTTTTTCTTCGTCAGTTTTATAGATAGGCACGATCACAACTTGAATCGGAGCGATGCGAGGCGGCAGAATCAAGCCCTTTTCGTCACCGTGACCGAGAATGATCGCCCCCACTAAGCGAGTGGATGCGCCCCAGCTCGTCTGCCAGGCATATTCCAAGCTGCCTTCTGCGCTTTGAAATTTGATCTCGAAAGCTTTGGCGAAATTTTGCCCGAGAAAATGGGAGGTGCCGGCTTGCAAAGCTTTGCCGTCACGCATGAGTGCTTCGATACAGTATGTTCGAACGGCGCCGGCAAAGCGTTCTTTCTCGGTTTTTTCTCCGGTCAAAACAGGCAGCGCCAGCCAATCCTCTGCTAGCTGGCGATAGCATTCCAGCATTTTTTTCGCTTCGACTTCAGCCTCGTCGGCAGTGGCATGCGCGGTGTGTCCCTCTTGCCAGAGAAACTCGAGGGTGCGAAGGAAAAGTCGGGTGCGCATTTCCCAGCGCACGACGTTGGCCCATTGATTGATCAGAATCGGCAGATCACGCCAGGATTGCACCCACTTGGAGAACATATGATTGATAATCGTTTCCGACGTGGGGCGGATGATCAGTGGCTCCTCTAGTTTTTTGCCGCCGCCATGGGTGACGACCGCACATTCAGGAGCGAAACCTTCGACGTGTTGAGCCTCTTTTTTGAGAAAAGACTCGGGAATCAGAAGGGGAAAATAGGCGTTCTGGTGT
>CAJCHQ010000122.1 GCA_903970295.1 Bryobacterales bacterium | reverse complement strand
GAGTATCGCTATGGTGAAAAGCCGGTGCCGGCTCTCCAGGGACTGGATGACGGCGACAATGTGATCTATTTATCGTCGTTCTGGAAAGTACTTTTTCCGGTCGTGCGTATGGGATTTATCGTTTTGCCGCGGCGTCTCACGGCGCCGATGCGCAGAGCTAAGTCGCTGATCGAAAGGGATTTTCCGCTCCTGGAGCAGAGGGCATTGACGGATTTTATCAATGAAGGCCATTTGGAGCGGCACATTCGCCGGACCAGAGCAATGTATGCCAAACGCAGAGCGGCCCTCGTGCAAGCAGTCACCCGTCTTTTTCGCAAACGAGTCACCATATCCGATGCCAGTGCAGGCATGCATTTGATCGTTACGTTCTCGCCTGAACTAGATGATGCGCAAATCGCGCGAGCGTCTAGAACAGCGCATGTGCCCATGGTCAGCACCAGTAATCACTATATGTCCGACCCGCCGGCGCGCGAATATATGATCGGATTTGCTCATGGCAACGAGCAGCAAATAACATCTGCTATTGAACGTTTCGCGCAGGAACTGATTCATGATGAACAGCGAACTGAACAGGTGCCAAGCGCCAGTTATTGAGGCCAATCAGGATTAATTATGACAAGAGTGCCGCGAAAACGACGGTGAATGCTTAAGAAATTTGCCGCGTCCACCCTCTTTTCATCTTCAATCGGTTCTTTGCAAGCCATCTGAAAGCAGCAAGGGTAGCCATTTTGTTGGTATTCGTGAAATTTAAAATGATTGCCAAACATGCATTGAAACTTTTGAATTTGAGAGTGGTTTTGCTAAACCGATTGCGTCTCTTCTTTTCGTTCTCAGCAGCAGTTCAACTCAGGCAACCTCTCACTCACCCAGCAACTCACTTTTGCGCGCTGCGTGAATTTTGGTCTGTCTTGACTTCGGTTGCTGCATCACGAGCTGGGATCAAGAGATACTGCGAAAACTAGCGTCTTAGCAGTCTGCAAAGCTCTGAATCAAGCCGTTATCATGAAAATCAGATGTGGCAAGATCTGTTGTTGCTTCTGCAGCATCTCTAGAATTTTTCGTCACCTGCTCACGCTTCTAATTGGACTTTAATACTCGAAAGCGAAGGCGTGTTCGGCGTTGCTTACAGGCGCGCGAGCACGCCTTCGCTTTTAGTCAGCGCCTGCTGGGATCACGCACACCACGCAATTCTGTTCGTGCTCGCAGGTGCATTCTCTTTTCGCTGGTTTCGACGTCTGGACGAGCACACGCTGTGCGTCGAAAGCTGCTTTTTCTAGATTAGCCATGAGAGTCAATTCCTAATCGAAGTGAACTCGCTCATTGTGGGGGATGATTGGCCATTTCCACAGGATGATTGCCAATATCGTTGCTAACGGTAATATTAAGATTGTTGCGAAGCCCGACCAAATGGCCCTTTCGAGTGGCCGCGATGGTGATTAGCGCACTGTCTGTTGTACTGCTCGCAAACCAAAAGGAAGTTTCTTTTTGATCAGATGAGCCTGGTCTAACAGTTTTGTGCGGCGTTGCTTTAGATTGGTCAGTGCCAAAATTTCGTTGCCGTCTTCGAGCAATAGTTGGTTAAGAGTGTCCAGATCATGAATATCGCCGAGAATGGTCTGAGCCTGTTCCAATTCGGCGTTTTTGATTCCGCATAATTCGCTGAGCAAATAGCGCCAGCCTTTAACCGCGATGCGAAATCGATGCATGCCTTTAGGATCGTCGAACTCTCGTTCGAGACTTTTGACCAATTGTTCCTGCTGCTCGAGAGCGGTGTTGATGTGATCAGCCACCGAATCTGCTGCGGATGCTGTATCGCCGAGTGCTTTTTCTAGTTTGTATTTTCGCTCCTGCAAATAAACACGCATGTAATGGCCAAGCGGCTTGATTGCCATTTTCTTGAGTTGTTTTTGCAAGGCAGCTTCGGCGTCGTCTCTTCGCTGATCGAGGTCACGCAGAAAGCGGCGTTTGCATCCGAGTTCGACGCCGAGGTCGTGCATTACATCCATGTCTCTGGTATTGCCCAGATCCTGAAGCAAACTCGAGAGCGGTTTGATCGCTGCCTGGTGAAATTTCTTGCTTTCCCAACCGTTCTGGCGCAGTTGACTCCAGACGGCATTCCATCGTCTCAAGGCGACACGGGCATCGTGAACGCGTTTTTTGGAATGCTTTTTGCTCAGTCTGCGCAATTGCGTTTGTAGATTTTCCAATAATCGGTAGGCGACCAGAGCCTCAAACGAAATCCAGGCAATTTTGCCGTGGGAATCTGTATGGGAGCCGTTTTTGTCAGCCGAGTATAAAACGTGAGCGGGCATAGACATCGCTTCGAGCGGGAAGGTAGGAAGGTACAACCGTGTCGGAGGGCACCAACGCTGATAAGGGCTTGCCTGAGAATTTGCAATGGATTTATTATGACAGTCTTGTCTCACGAGGACTACACTTTTGCATTTGCACTGTGTTTTAGTTTGCTTCGTGCGAATTGAGATTTTTGAGACTGGTTCCAGCTTACGATATACTACATAATGTCATAATAATTTTGAGAAAAATTATTGGAAAAGAATGCAGTCTCATCAGGAAACTGGTGAGACTGCATTTGTTGAGCTCGCTAACTGCTATTGAACTTGCCTGGTTCTCTGTTGCAGATGCTCGTGCTGCTCATGATCCCACTCAGCTTCATCCTCAGTATTGAGCAGATGCAGATTGGGCTCTGAGAGCAAGCGGTCCGGGCGCAGGGGGTCCAGAATCGTGGTTCCCAAGCCCAGGGCTCCGGTACCGTAAGTGCCTGCCATCTCGATGCCGCATCTTCCAAGGAGATCGAGGACGGCGGCGAAGCAGGTCCACACCCCAGGTTTGATCCGTCCGAGAAACAGGCCCCACCAGTCATAGCCGTCGACTTCACCGTGCTTGGCTTGCACCTTATCGACGATTTTTGCCGGCAGCCATTGGCGCAGACCGGCAAAGAACCGGTCTCGTCGAGCCTGCTCAGTGACTTTGTAGTTGGCATTCTGATCGAGCATGATATGCGCATTCAGCCACAGCGCCTCAATCTGTAGCGATGTGCGCGGCACGACCGGATCTTCGAGGACGTAGAAATTCTCCGTTTTCAGTTCAGAGAGCGGCTGCAGAACCAGTCCTTCACCCATCATCGAAGTGAAAAGATGGAGTGAGCCGTCGGCTGGATCTTGAACGATGATGAACGAATGTCCAACAGACTGGCGCAATTCTTTCGCGACAAAACCGTCTGTCAGTCCGACCATTCCTGGTAAGAACTTCGTCGGGTTTTCCCAGGTGCCCTTGGGAAGGGGACCATGACCGGCTTTGACGAAATTCCGCCGGTTGAGGCGGTAGATCACGTAAACTGCCGTCCACCCTGCAAGCAGCGCGATTGCCACGATCAACGTCGACGTTGATTGAGCGGTGAAAATCGCGACGAGGCTGAGTACTGTGCCCGTGCCGAGCGGAAGGAGCACGGCCAGGCGGAAAAGCAGATCGTAGTAATTGCGTAAGCACTGTCTCAGTTGCAGGAATGTGAGAGCTAGCCACATGCTGCTGAGAATCGAGCAGCCGGTATTGAATTGCCAATCGGTGTGACCTTTGAACAATCGCCAGGTAAGCCAAACTAGCACGATTTTGGCCACACCGCGCAGCAGTTTCTCCAATCTGTAGAGCATGGTTTTCTCCAGGTTTGCCCCGTCCATTCAAGCGGAGCGCGTTTAGGTTTTGCCGCCGGCCATCAAGATTTCGATTTGATCGGCGTCTTTAACGACACCATCTGTGAGAACTTCACAACCAGAAGCGGTGATCAGAATGTCGTCTTCAATGCGTATACCGATGCCGCGATAGCGTTCTGGCATACGCACATCATCGGCGGGGAAGTAGAGTCCGGGCTCGACAGTGAGTACCCAACCCGCTTTCATACGAGTGCTCTTGTAGTTCAACTGCCGCAATCCGTGCACT
>CAJCHQ010000121.1 GCA_903970295.1 Bryobacterales bacterium | reverse complement strand
GTGCAGACTGATGCCGATCACGGCGGACACCGGAGTTTTGTTCGGATCGATCTGGTCGCAATAAATTGGTTCGATCGTCCATTCGGTACCGTCGGCTCGCAGCCCAGCTCGATATTTCTGCGTTTTGACCATGCGCTTTATTCTCTGAGGCTATGACCTAATGATCATACAGCTCGCAATAAAAAAAAGTCGGTTAATTTCGAGACGAGCGAAGCGGTTGCTACGGGCTGATTTTGTCCCACCAGTAATGGATGACAGACGCTTGACAAGCGCGCTAATTGATTCTCCCCAGTCAGGAATCTCAACCGGTGGCTAGTGGAATATCTCGACTGGGCACTGGGCAGACAGCGTCGATTGCCTCGATGTCACTTTGCTCCAGCTCGACTCTGTCAGCCCCGGCGTTATCACGAACATGGGCTGGATTCGAAGCTTTTGGGATTGCAAAAAGAGCTTGTTTGCGAGTGAGAAATGACAGCACGATTTGGCGTTCAGTAGCGTTGTATTTTTGGGCCAAACCGCTCAGAGTCTTGCCGCCAGCACTTGTGGCAGCCGGCATTTTTCCGAAAGGTGTGTAGCCGACCACAGCAATCTCATGTTTTTCACAATACGGAAGCAATCGACGTTCGACCCCTCTTTCGCCCAGGTTGTACAAAACTTGATTGCAAGCGATCTTCGCTTTGTTCAGAAATCCACGTGCTTCTTCCAGATCGTATACATCGAAGTTGCTCACTCCGAGCGAACGAATTTTACCATCGAAAATGAGTTGTTCCATTGCTTTCATTGTTTCTTCGAGTGGGTGCGAACCCCGCCAATGCAAAAGAAAACAGTCCAGATAATCGGTCTTCAATCTCTGCAAAGAAGACTCACAAGCCTTGATCGTGCCTTTGTATGTGGCGTTACTCGGCAAAACTTTGCTCACCAGGAATAATTTTTCGCGTTCCAAACCGCTGATCGCTTCTCCGATAATTTCTTCAGAACGACCTGAACCATACATTTCAGCCGTGTCGATGTGCACCATGCCCAATTCGATACCTTGCCGCAAAGCCAGTTTCGCTTCATCAGAACCTTTTTCCTGAGGAAAATTCCAGGTGCCTTGCCCAATCATAGGTACTTCTTTTTTTGTCGATCCGAAAATTCTCAATTTCATCTGTTGTTCAACAATCCTCAATTTGTGTTTACACAAAGTCGCCAAATAGCAATTTCATCGCGCGCGCACAACCAACTGCTCCGCTGCGCAATACGCAATTAACTACTTAGCATCAAACCCATCTGACGACACTTTAAGTCTGTCGCCGGCCGCAGTAATCGCCCACAGCGTACCATGCTTATCGAAAGTGACCGCTTTGATATCGATCGACGGTTGCTCCACACCTTCGGCATCAAGCACTCGCCAAAAACCACCGGCAGCGGGACGCTGCAACGTGCTGCCGTTACCCAGATCGACTCCGGTCAAAATGCCACAGTTATTGTACTGAGGTGTGATCATGCGGCCATCTTTATGAATTACCAACTCGATCGTCCCACGACGAGTGCGGTAGATGTCAGACAAGGGTGCCGCTTGCTCGACTCCGTTGGCGGTCTGAGAGCCACCATGCAAAGATTCTTCAAAAATCACGACTTCACCAATCGGCTCATCACCCAAATCAAAAGTCGGTATCTCTTCCACCTTTGAATTCTGCGATTCAGACACGTGACAACCGGCCGACGCGTCGGAAACTGCGGTTGCATCAGCCCCGGTGGACTCCTTACTCAGAGGTGATTCGACAGCAGCCGGCGACGGCACTCCTGCGGAAAAGGACACGTTTGTCGGTGCGAATGAGGCGACAGCCGCAACAACAGTCTCAGGCAAAGGTCGGGGAGGCAAACTGAAAGCGGCATTGGTCGGCGCTAAAGACGGCATGTTGCCCGCTACACCGGGTTGAATTCCCGACGCGAATGCAATTCGAAGAGCGGCAACCAAGGGTATTTCACCGGCAGGCAATGCAACTGATATGGGGACCGGGGGAGGGGTATGATCGACATCTTGTTCTTCTAGAAAAGAAGCAGTGAAGTAAGAGGCTTCCGGTGGTGGAAGCGTCCCATCGACGGAAGGTTCAGCTAAAGCAAGCTTAGATACCTCACTGAGCTGGGGCTCATGAGCATTCGCACTTTCAACCATTCCATAAGCTAATTCCAATTGCGATGGTTCGAGCGAAGACTCGACAGCCAAAGTTTGCTCGCGCGGTTCGCCAGCTGCTTCGTCGTGCGATTGGCCTGGCGCCTGCGCTTCAGCAGTCGATGAGGCTTCGCTTTCGGCCCAGTCGGAGCCGACATTTGGTATCCACTTTTCGCCAGCGTCATCCGGCAACCACGGCCTTTCTTCGGGCAATTCGCTCGAGAACTCAGTCGGCTCAGGCGAAATGTGGGTTCCAGACCAATCGAATTCCGGCTGATTCGAATCAGATTGTGCAAAAGGCGCAGACTGTTCGAAAGGCGGCCCTTGGTCGAGAGGCATTGCCGCATCAAACGCCGCAGATTGACCGAGTGATGCCGCCGCGTTGAAGTCATCATCCATGGCATTATCTTGTTCATCGACTGGCTCTTCGGTTTGCCAGTTATTGTATTGGCGAACATCGGAGCTGTAGTTGCCGTGCGATGAGACGTTAGTCTCGGAAAGATTTCCGAGCAAAATTTCGTTCATCGTCTTTCTGGTTCTGGGCTGCCGAGGTCCTGATGGTTTGCGGTTATTCGAGCCACCCAATTTAATTGGCATAAATCCTCCAGGCACCCGGCGCGGCACTCTGACGAATGGACGCTCCAGAAAATCGACGATAGACAGATTGTACTTTATAACTCCAGATTCACATCACTGTGAGCGGCCAATCGCCCCCTCTCCTCGTTCACCGAACGCAGGAGAAGGATGCCGACGACAAAAAATATAATCGTTGATAACAAAGCCACGCGGAGATTATTGTGCGTGAGGACGGTGACAAATCCAAATGAGACGGCACCCAGTCCGGTCGCCAACTTGACTGCCACCCCCCACAATCCCAGGAATTCTGCCGATCTGCCGGCAGGCGCAAACTGACCAACTAGTGCCCTGCCTGCCGAGCCGGTTGAGCCCATGGCAATGCCAACCAGATTGGCCGCAGCCCAGAGCTGTGGTTTGGTCGTTGAAAATCCAGCAAACAAAATTGCCGATGTCCAGATCAACAATGTGATCGCCAGCGTTTTTACCGAGCCCAATTTGTCTTGGATGAAGCCAAACAGAAATGCCCCGATCGCGGCCGTCACATTGACGACAAGAATCATGGCGACTAGATCGGCGGCCGTAAAATGCACGACAGCCTGGGCATAGACTGCAGCCAAATGGACGACGGTAGTGGTTCCGCAGCTATAGACTAGAAGCGCCAGAAGAAATGCAAACAGGTCACGATAGTGCCGAGTATGCGTCAGCGTTTCGCCCAAGCGCAGAAAACCGGCCCAAATGTAACCGTGCCCGGACGTGCGAGGTTCTGGTTTGGCCCGCTCCTTCAAGATCACAAAAGTCGGACATGCCAGCAGACCATAGAGAATAGCAACGCCTAACACGACATAAGGGACGTAGTCTGTAACGCCCATGCTATGCGCTTTCGCCCATGACATGTACGCGAAGCATGCGCCCAACGCAAACAATCCGCCGACGTATCCGGCCCCCCAACCAAGTGCTGAAATCTTGCCCATATCTTCTTGAGAAGCCAATTCCGGCAAAAACGCGGCGATCAAATCTTCACACGTGCCAAAAGCAAAATTGGCAAAAACGAATAAGCCCATAGCTAACCAAACCTGGCCGGGGCGCACCAACGCCAGGAAAGTCGTCGCCACGACACAGGCAAGAGTCGACATAATCAACATCGATTTCTTCGCTGCTTTGACATCACATACGGTGCCAACAATTGGGGCCGTAATCACAACTAAAATGCTGGAAAGACAGATGACGGCGGTCAATAAGACTGTGCCAGTGCCTTGTCCCATATCCCGGGCAATTTCGTTGACAAAATAAGCGTTGTAAACAGCGGTGGCGACAATAGTTCCGTAAGTTGAATTAGCTATGTCGTAAGCAGCCCAAGCAAGAATCTCCCTGCGAGTTGGTTTCTCATCGATTTTTGGCTGTTGCTGAGTTTCCTGCGCCGTCATATTACTCTTGAGTCGGTGCCCGGTATTGTAAGCCTTTTTCTAAGGGCTAAAAGTCGATTGCAAAAGCATGAGACATCCGTAAAGCGTACTGGTCGCTCCATCGCCTAAATTTCTCAGAAAGATTCCACCAATTCTTCCCAATCCTTTGCCGACTCTTCAAATTTTTTCATGAATCGCCCGGCCCACATGACATAGCGTGTTATGATATGCATGTCACTACAAATTGCACTCGCGTAACTACAAATGGGTGAAAAGACTTCA
>CAJCHQ010000120.1 GCA_903970295.1 Bryobacterales bacterium | reverse complement strand
CTTGTTGCCCCTTGAGCACTCGTCCTTCAGCCGGTGGTTTGAGCAACCGCACATAAGTGGCATCGGCTTTAACACCGGTGACGAAGGCATCGAAGGTCTCGCCGATGTGTTTACTCAGAAGAACAGCAGCTGCTACTTTGCGCATCGTTCGCTCGACTTTGTTTGCGGCATCTTCACGCTCGGTGCAATGCTCTGCCACTGTTTGCAGTTCCTCCACCGTATATGGTGACTGCTTTCCAGTCATCGCAGCTTTGATCAATCGCTGCGTCACGAGATCCGGATAACGACGGTTTGGCGCAGTCGCATGCGTGTAATCATGAACGGCCAAAGCGAAGTGACCTTCGTCGGCTTGTCCAGGTTTTTCTACAGTGTATTCGCCGCGTCCAAGCAATTTGACGATCGTCAAAGACAAATCAGGAAAGTGATCGGGATCGGCGGCTTTACGCTTGAGCAAAAAGGCTGCCAGCGCCTTCACGTCTGGCTGTTCCGGCAGGCTTTCGCCCAAAGCACGCGCCGCTTCGACGATACGCTCCCACTTTTCGGGGGTTTTCACTACTCTCCTCAGCGAGGCCAGTCCTTTTTCTTCCAGGAAATGCGAGACTGCGATGTTGGCGGCGATCATAAAATTCTCGATTAGATCGCGAGCTGGGTTTGGTTCAACCAGCTCCAGAGTAATCACCTGACCATCTTTGGCCACAGTGGCCGCTTCATTACTTTGCAGCTGCAACGAACCTTGCTGCTGACGCAAATTCTTGATCCGATCCTTAGCTTCGTTTTGCAGCAAAAGTTGATCGGCCAATCCAACCACAGTGGTGATTCGATCTGGTGCAGGACCACCGGCTTCCAGCCAGTTGCCGACCATCGTGTAGTCGAGCTTAGCCTTGTTGCAAACAAGAGCCTGATAGACATCGCTCTTAGTGACGGCACCAGTCTTATCGACATTGAGATCGATCACAATCGTCAATCGGTCGACGTCCTGCAACAAAGAAGTCGCGTCAAATGAAAGCGCGTCCGGCAACATCGGATAAGTAACGACACCGGTGTAAATGGACGTAGTGCTCTTGAATGCGTGTTGATCGGTATGCGAACCTTTCGGTACGAACGAATCGACGTCGGCGATGCCGACGATCAAACGAATGCTCTCATCAGCAAGACGTTCGCAATATTCGATTTGATCTAGATCTTTGGATTCGACATTATCGATCGATGACCACAGCAGTGAACGCAAATCTTTGCACGACGCACTCGGTGCATTCAAATGCTTCTCGAGTGCAGCATTCACTTCTTGCAAAACATCGGGTTCGAAATCGGGCACAAAGCCATTTGCGATCATTTCAGCATGAGCTCTGGCCGGCAGATCCACGCGCACGTGCTGGACGGCTGGGTCAGAGTGAGGAGAGGTTTGTGCCGGTCCTTTACTCATTTTTTGCCAGCCTGGATTGTCGCGTGACGATTTCTTGCTCATGTGTCCCCAACTTGACGCTGCCGATAATCTAATTTCGCGAATGCGAAGCGACCTAATTATCACCCAAATGTTGCAAAGCCGGCAAAATTTCTTGCTCCCAATGGTCTTGCGAGACATGCAGCAGGAAAGACACATTGCTAATAACACCTGCCTCGGGACCGGTTTCGGTGCCTGGAGGAACGAAATTCTGGAGATTGATTGCTTTTTGATAGGGCTTGGCTACCGCCATGCTGTATTGCACCCCACGCAAAGCGGCGATCGGACCATTGCCTTTGCGCACGACGCTGATTCGACAACCGGGCTTTGCCTCCAGGAAAACCGTCAACGATGCTTCGTCGAAACCAAGCTTATCGATGACGTCGACGAGCACTACCCCTGGTGCTACTTCGCGAGACGTGACGGCCAGTTCCCGAGCATAGCGCACCGCAGCATCATAGTTTTCAACCGACTTACGCAAGGATTCGATCGCATCAGCGTTGCCCTGAACTGCCGATATCCACTGGGAAAACAGTAATTGCTTAGCCTTGTCTCGGCTCTCCGGTTTCTTCGGATCGATCTTAGGCAGTGTGGCCATGCCTTTAGCCAACAGCACTGAAATATCAGTGCCTGTTAACTGCAGTGCTGGTTCTCCATCTAATTTGGCGGCGTCTTGATCCAGACCAGGATAAACCAGCCCAGTCGCTTTCATTGCCGCCGTCAAACCATCGGCATCAGGGTCGGCGATAATCGCAATCGCCTGGGCAAATTCGCCCGGTTTTACGAGCGTGCTGCACGCCGGATGCAACGCCCGAGTGGTAATCGTACAATCATCGCCGAGGTGTTTGCTGAGCTCGGCCGCTGCAATTTTCTTCTTTTGTTCGCCCTCGTTCGTCGGCTCACCGTCAAGCCCATGATGGTCTCGAAAGACCACACGATATCCGTAAGTCTTCAATTTGCGAACGGCATCCACCGTATGGACAGTCGCCGGAGTATCAATGAAAAGAACCAGATTTTCGGCATCAGCTCTGGGCTGACCAGCACGATAGACAAAATCTATGATCGTTTGCGTATCGTCAGTCGTATAGCCCTTGATGAAAAGAATCGGCACATTATTCAGTGTTAGCGAAATCAACTTTGGTCCCCGGCTGGCTCTGTCTTCAACTTTGCTTTTCCCTCGATCATAGCCGATCGCAATAATAATGAAGCAGTATAGACAACAACAATGATGACAAGCCAGCGCACCGCATTCAGTTCCAGGCTTTTGACCAGATAAGCGGCGATCAAGACTGCCGGCAGTCCACCCAGTGTCAATCCCAGAGCCGGACGCAGCGAATAGCAGCCAGTGCGAACGAAACGAATACTACCAACCGGCATCAAGAAAGCGCAGGAGCCCATCATGATCGGAAAGGCCACTTTCGGATCCATGCCCAGCATGCTGATCAAAATCATGCAGGGCGCGAATAAACCAATGCCCAAAGTCATTAATGCGCCAAGTATGAAGTTGCCGACAATTGCGATCAGTAATCGGGTGGAATGCAAAGATAACTCATTACCGCCCGCTGGAAAATATTTCAACTGCGTCATGAGCATGAGCACCGCTGCCGCAAAAAGAGCGACACCGAGTGACAACTGAATCGCTTTTCTGGGCAGCTTCGAAACGATGCCGGCACCCAACCAACTACCCAGTACGGCGGCGACGATCATCGAAACCAGGGTGGTGACATCCACGTGCACAATAGCGATGAAAATAAATGCCTCGGCGATGGACGGAATACAGTGGCCGACATTGAGCGTGCCCGGAATCAATTCGTCAGGCACATTGCGCTTAAGCTTGAAAGTCGCGCTCGTGGTGGCGAAAGAGCCGATCCCGAGAGTATCGAAAAAGTTAGTGGCGAAGCCAATCACGAGATCTTCGATAGTTGGGAACCAGCGCGTGGAAGCATCGCTTCGCGCAGGACGGATGGCGCGCGCCCAGAGTACGGTGAAGACAACACCGACAATTCCCAGGCCTACGAACAGCGCTTCTTTCATGAAAACCTGAGTGTAATCTGTGATGCGGCTGGATTAGAACTGGACCATTATGACAGTGCTGGTCGTAAGGGTGGGGAAAATTAGCATAAGCTCGGATTTCCTTTCCAGGTAGGCAAAGCCAAGCGATATTCGACAACAGCGCCAGGATGGTCCCCCGTGTTTACCACATAGCTATATGCCGAATTTGTGCGAGAATCAAATGGTCAGTTTGCGAGACGGATCAAATGACGAAAATTTTTTATGCGAATCTATTCTTCCTGCACTTAGCTGTTGCTGATGCAGTCTATCGAATTTACATGCGCTTCGGCGCTCGATGCTGGCCTCTATATTTGGTGCTTGCCGCACTGGGGTTCATGTTATTTGCCACAAAGAGACTGTATGTAAAAAGATTTTCGTTGAAGCCCCAAGGAAAGTTACGCGTAGCGTTATTCGCAGCGTGGATGATAGTTTTGTGCTATTTGAATCTCACGGTTCAAACGATGGTGAGTTCGCACGTGCTAGATGTTTGCGGGCAGCACGCTATGGCTGAAGGCATAACCAAGTTTTCAACTCAAATTTGTCCATTGATTGGCTCCAGCTATCTCTTTGCAGATCAAGCAGCTGCAGCGGCCGGTTTAGTTTTTGTATTAATGTGTGCGGCAATTGTTCATCGCCGAGGAAAATTTCCGGCCCTGCTATAAACAGCAACAAGAGCGTTGCAACGAGCACGGAGTCTTTGTGTGTTCTGTGACTCGCAACCCTGACAGGCTGACAAAGAACTTTTTCTCCGGTTTTGTTTGACACTAACTGGTTAGATTGTTATCTTGGATGTATGTCAGCCATATCTGAAAGCTCCAGTACGGATATTCGCGACCACTGCCATTTCGGCGTCAGCCTGAGATTTGAGCTTCTCTTTGCGCTGCACACGCTTTTTAACCCCCATGCTCGCATCCACCTGAGCTGGCGCGAAAAAGCCCTGGCCGAAATGCCGGCGACATTTCTCGAACTTTTTAAGACGCTCGGTGCTTCCTACGAATTGTGGCCGGCGGTCGAAGCAGCGTTGCCGGGGAAACAGCCATATTTTGAATTCTCCGAGTTGATCGATTCTCTAAATCGCATCGATCCTGTGCAAATGCAGAAATCGATTTTGCGCGGCGAATTGCATGCAGACGATGTTGTCGCCGAAGTCGTCGAAGGCGATCTAAACCTCTCGACAGCCATATCAAAATTGCCCAAAGTCAATCATGAATGGCTTTCATTCATTGGTCTCTACCCTTACGATTCAGACTCACCGATTGTCATTGCCATGGAGCTGCTTATGTCTGATCCAGGCAAATTCAGAGAAACAGTGGTCAACGCTCTGGAGTTATTCTGGCAGCATTCATTCAAAGCAACCTGGAATTCAGTCAAAGGTCAATTTCAAAAATCGATGGAAGAAAGAGAACGACTGTTTCGCAGTTGTTCTTTCGAAGAATTCGCCCAACACTCACTTTTGAGAATTCGCATTGACGAGCGCCACGGCACCATCGAAGCGATTCGAGGCGGATTCAAGCTCGCCTACTCCGAGATCGAAAGCTGTTATTTCTTTCCCTCCGCTTTCAACGATCGCCGTTACTGGAGTTCGTACCGACCCAGCGCAGACAGCAATAAGGAATATACCTATTTTCCTTATTTCGACCCTGCCATCACCCTTGGTGGCAACTCGCCACCTCCGCAAGCGGTTGTGGAACCGGAATTAGATCCAGCTCTGATTTTCAAAGCGCTTGGCGATACAACACGTTATGCCATCGTGTCTTTGTTG
>CAJCHQ010000119.1 GCA_903970295.1 Bryobacterales bacterium | reverse complement strand
CACTTTTAAGTATTTGAAAGTGCGCACGGTGCCCCGCCAAGAAAAGCCCTACAAGCCGATGTTGGAATTGGTTAAAGATCAACCCATGCATGAGTATCACGATGTCGCTGGCACGATTGCCGGATTCAGATTCCCTTGTTACACCCAGGGTATGTCTGTGGCCGGCTACCATCTGCATTTTATTAATGCCGCTCGAGACAATGGCGGACATGTGCTCGACGGCAATATCACTAACGGTCATATAGAACTTGATCACAGCAGCCACTTTCATCTGGAGTTGCCGGACGAAGACGATTTTTTGAAGGCTGATCTGGAGAAAAGTGATACAAATGAAATAGAAAAGGTAGAAGGCGGATTTTAATCTTGTCGAAAACATGCAACAACGCACAAAAATCCGAATAGCCACAGCCGTGCGTTCCTTTGCTCGGCAAGACCTGGCGTTTGTATTGGGCGTCAATGGTTTGTGCTTGTTTCTAGCCCTGAAGCTGACAACGCTGAGTCGATTAGTTGCCGGTGACTTGAACGGCGTTCAGCAAATCGTTGGCCAGCGGGCGCTCTTAGCTTTATACCTGGCCTTTGTCTTCATCCTCACCGCCAAAACTTGCGGAGTCCTCGTGTTCATCTCGGCTGACGCCGGTATTCCCGATGCTTTACCGCCAGAACCACCGCAAACGACTGGCCGAAGAATCACATCAATTGTTGTGGCGATGGCGATTGTTTTGGGTTTCTGGTTAATCTTGAGATACAACATCCCTTTTGATAACGATTTGACCTGGACAATGGTGCCTGCTGTCTATGCTGGTTTTCTAATTCACGCACTGCTGATGGTGCTGAGACGTTACCAACAGACTCCTTTGGATTTGAATCCAATGGATGGCGACGCCAGTAGCTAGTTTAACTTTTTAAATGTTGCTCTGTCCGCCGCTGACAGGCGCTAAAAAAACCGGCCGAAACGCTTTTGCGTGATCGACCGGTAATTCGAAGGTTCGATTGGATAACGCCGTCGTTATTGATTTTCCTTGCCGGCGAATTTATCGAGATCCGAGGCAACTTTGTCATAGTTGCTGTATAGAACTCGACTTTCCTTCAAGGTCAAGTCGCCCCCATGTTGGCGGAAATTAGCTTCCATCAGGTCGATTGAGTTCATGCGGGCGCGCAATTCGTCAGCGCGATTGCGCGAGAGACGACCAGCAAGATAATCTTTAGCGATTCGCCCTTCCAGGTCAGAACGTCTCACCGCAACGTCATCCATGGTCAGCAACTGACCGTTAGAGATAGTTAGATGGCTACCGGCAATGATTGGTTGCGGCACTGCTGGTACTACCAGGGCCACTTGCGCACCAACCATGTCCAGGTCTCTGGCTAAAAGTACCGCTCGACCGTAGCTGAGCGATGAATTTGTCTCGCGCTGCACGCGATCGAGTTCAGAGAGCATCAGGTCGGCTTGAGTTTGAGAAAGTGCTCCCTTCTTACGAGCCTCGATGATCAATTTGTAGAGATCCGATCGCCGCGTATCCAGAGTCGTAACATAGAGTGCCGGCGCGATTGTCTGCACATATACCACCGGTGAATTTGTGGTCACTGTGGTTGAGGTTGTCGGGGTACTGATCACAGTGCCAGGGCTTGTAGTTGTTGTCGTTCTGGTCTCTTCAACTACCCGGTTAGGATAAGCGGGAGTCTCGGTCGTGCGTGTGACTGTCGAGCCATCGCTGGCAACCGATCGCGTCACCGTTGTCTGTGTCGCAGCAGCAGTCGGAACTGTCGCCACAGTTGTAGTTGTAGAGACGATCGGTGATGAAGTAGTGACGAAGTATCCGGATGGCGAGACATTGAATCTCACAGCACCGGATTGATCGACGACGATCAAAGGCGACATGGGGGACAGTCGCGAGGCACTCGCTACCTTGAGAGCGAGTGAGTCGAGGTCACGGGCTACATCCGACGCTTCTTCGTAGGCGAATACTCCACCCGATGCTTTGTCTGAGAGCTCTGCGCTTTCAATGCGTGCGAGAGAACGGCGAAACTCACCAGCGTCATAGGCAGAAATGCTGCCACTGGAATAGGCCACTTCGATCATCTTGGCTAATTCCAGGCGTCGATCGTCAATCACAGTCGCCAGTGTGTCGGTCAGAACTACCGGTGGTGCTGAAGATGCTGTCGTGTAAACCGTCGTCGTTTGCGGTGTAGAGGTCGTTGAATAGACGCGAGTGATGGTCCGACCGGAAGGATCAAAAATTGTCCCCGTGGCATCGAGTGAGCCGACTACCGCGTGTCCGATAACGCGCCCCGAAGTATCGACGATATCACCACTTGCGGTCACCGTACCCTGAATGATTCTGCCGCTCGTATCGAGGACACCTCTGACGGTATTAACTAGATAGTCTGTCGCCTGCGCAGGAATAGCGAAAGAGGCGGTGGACAACAACAAAACCAGTGCCAGGGGCGCCTGTATACTTTTGAATAACATTCACATTCTCCTTAATTGATCTGGGGACTTCTCTTGTTGGACGTTCCAGGCAAAACTGGGCACTCCACTGCCACAAGAAACTCCAGCCAGATGGGTTGAGACGGCAGCACTACTGAAGAGTTCCCTAAACTGCTAAGAGTACCAGTCAATCTTCGCGAACGTTAATCAAACAATCGTTTTGAGATTTCTAGAGCTGACAGCGGCGCCACTTTCAGAAAAGACTGTATGGATCGCTGATTTCATGCCCGGCTTCTTGTCGGTACACGGATGGGTGCCTGCCATCTTTGCTGGTTTAATTTTGCTGTTCGTGAGTATCGTGACCGGTAGTCTGGAAAGTCTAAATCGCGGATACAACCGCCAGGCAACGGCCTAGAGCTAATCGGCAACCTTTCTTGAGTTTTTGCTTCTATCACAGTCACGGATCGCCTATCTCGATAGAAATTGAAGAGGCAACTCATCTGATTTAGTTAAAGTCAAAGATAATAGAGGAATTGAAAATGCGCACTATCAACAAGCTCTCAGTGGCTGTAACCTTGGCACTGATCTCACTTGCACCGCTGGCTTGCCTGGCGGACAGCGAGGCGTCACTCGAGGCTTCGGGCGAGTCGGGCGCTTCCAACAAACAGGAAAGTTTCGCCGGCACTCAAAACAATCGTGAAGCCCAGAATCGTCCGTCCAGTGAAGCTGTTCATTCAAGCGAATCACAGTCGACCGTCGAAGCGGGCAGACCACGAGCCGACAACGTATCCCGCCTGGCGGGGTCACAAGCCTTAATCGACGCTCAAGCTGCAGCTAGAAACAAAAGCGCTGGACATACGCCGACGGCGAAGGTGACGAATTATAGCTCGCATCCTCGGGCTCGCGTTTCCAATTATCGGCGCGGCTACATGGTTAATACCATCCAACAAGCCGCACGCACAAAGTAGCAAGGGGGAGACTGATGAATTTATCTAATGTAACTTCAGCTGCTCTGGCTGCCACCTTTGCCATTGCATTTTTGCCAGTCACTAGTTTCGCTGGCAGCGAGTCACCGATGCAAAGTGTGCCATTGCCAGAGTATGCGAGTCAGAATGGAGCTGTGATACCCAAGCCCTCGGACGTGTCGAATGTGTATGCAGGAAAATCAACTCAAAATCGCGCCCCGAACGGTGTAGTGAAAGTCGAGCATCCTGACGAACAAGACCCTCAACAAAGTGCCGGCAGCAAGGTGACCAACGCAGCCCCACACCAGGCAAGCAGCGGGCATGTGCCTTCACCTAAAGTAACTCGCTACAAGTGGGGCTCTCACTCGCTGCATGCTTCGGCGAACCATAAGTAAGTGAATCACCGACACTCGAATCAATGACCAGAGACGCCTAATTAACGGCTCTGGTCATTTGCAGCCCGGCTAAATTTCTTCACCTGCATGCGCAGTCGGCGGTGTACACTTTTGTCACAGAGTGGCAGCGATTTCCGCTAGAAATGGTGGCACCGCTGCCGTTAATGGCAAGTCAGGAAATTGATCATGAAAAGCAAACCGGTTACCGCTACGCTCGAACAGTTAAATGCGCGCAGTGCAGAGCGTCTGCCAGGATTATTGGGCATAAAAATGACTGGGGTTGAGAGCGGCAAGGTGACGAGCCTACTGATTTTAAAACCAGAACATCTGGCGCCAAACGGTTATCTTCATGCTGCTTCGGCGGTCGCCCTCGCTGATACCACTTGTGGTTATGGCGCCATTGCCAACATGCCCGATGGTGGAGAAGGGTTTACAACAATCGAATTGAAAAGCAATTTCATCGGCACCGCTCGTAGTGGCACCATACTTTGCGAAGCCAGGCTCGTTCACGGCGGCAAGTCGACTCAAGTGTGGGATGCTCAAGTCACTGACGAGGCAAGCGGGCGTGTGATCACGCTATTTCGATGTACGCAAATGATACTTTATCCCCCTCCGCCCCAATCAAACTCACAAGGGAATTGAACGGCATGGCCGCCCCCTGATATGGCAGCAAAATTAATTGTCTTGACATGCGGGGCTTTCAGACGCAGAATGGACGTGGCTTACCAGGACCTCGCAACACCCCATGACTCTTGCCTTCGATCATTCACATTCGGTCCAAACATCGCCTATTCAAGATTCGGGCGAAAATAGCGCCGTCGAAAACCATGCCGGTCGCAATGCCGGACCGCTCGACGAAACTCGTCATGCTGCATTTGGTCAAAAATCAGTGCAGATGGCAATGACAGGTTCAAAGTTAGCGTTTGAGGGGGCACCCAATCTTTTTCAAGATGGCTCGATAATTGTGCCACCTCTACTGTCTGATTAGTCCGACCCGAACAGCTTTTTGAAGAATCTGCCGATCTTCCCAGGTCGCTTACCGCCTGAACTGTCGGACGAATTGTTGGCGGCACTAAAATCGCTGTTTTCGCCTTGGTTCTGGTTGTCGAAGACCCTGTGCTGATGACGGTCTGGAGCAAGCGGCGGTACTTGACCGAAGGCGCCGGGCGCGGGAGCAGCAGCTGGCACCGACATCAACTGACCGTTTGGACCGACGACCACCTGATTGGGCGGTGCCGCCTGCCCTTGCATCTCGACTTGAGGCGGTGTCTCATAAAGAGCCGCCAATTCGTTATCGTGCAAGAATGGCGCCGCTGGGGCCGGAAAAAAGGCTGGCGCAATCGAATGGGCTGCATAATATTGGCGCATGAAGGACTTCCAGATGCCGGCGGCGACGCTGCCGCCGCTGACACTGTTGCCCGGCACGGCCATGGAGCTGTCGTTTCCGCCCCAGACGGCAACGACAGTGTCGGGAGTGAAACCAACGAACCACACATCTCTTGCACCATCAGCGGTGCCAGTTTTTCCGGCAACCGGACGATTGCCCAGGGCTGCACCTTTGCCGGTGCCGAATTTAACCACGTCTTGCATCATGTCTACAAGCTGAAAAACAGGCTCCTGATCGAACACTCTTCTCATCGAGGGCTGATGCAACTCCACTGTGCGCATGTCCTTGGTCGTCACCTGACGAACGAATAGCGGTTCCATGTAGATGCCGCGTCGGGCCAGAGTGCCGTATGCATTAGCCATCTCGAGCGGAGTCACAGCCGAACAGCCAAGTGATAAAGCCAGAGTCGCATCCAATTTACTTCTGATGCCGGCGTCGACTGCCGTATAAATGATTGGTTGGACACCGATCGCCTGAGCTGCTCTTACGGCACAGATGTTGCGCGACAGTGTCAACGCCTTGCGAACACCCAAAGGTCCCATGAATTGTCCGTCAAAATCTTTCGGCGTCCAAACCTGATTGAATCCAGTTTGAATACTCAATGGAGTATCGTCGAGCACTGTCTGCGGGCGCAGTATACCGGTTCGGATTCCGGCCAGATATACGAAAGGTTTGAATGAAGACCCGGCGGTATGCGCACTGGTGGCTCGATCCCAGGGACTCTCGGCATAGGGCCCGGCGCCGCCGGTCATAGCCAAAACTGTGTCGTCTGCAACATTCAAGCACACGAGCGCGCCTTGCGACACTCCGCGCGGTGCTGCTTTGATGCCATGGCTTAGCGCTCGATCTGCAGCCAATTGTGAAGCCGGATCGAGCGTAGTGTAGACATGCAGTCCTTCGTGCCACAGTTGATGAGGCGTGTACCTGGTTTGCAAAAGCTTGACCACGTAAGCCAGGTAGTAACCGGCGCTCTCGCGAACGGTCGGCTCAGTTTTGAAAACCAGCACTTGTTTCTTTGCCCGTGCGACATCCTGCGCGCTGGCATATTTTAGTTTCTCCATATTGGAGAGAATTTCTTGCTGCCGAGCGATGGCGGCTTGGTGGTGCTCGTTCGCGCTTAATTCTGATGGAGCATTAACCAGACCGGCTAGATAAGCAGCTTCCGCCAGACTCAACTTGGCAGCAGGCTTGCCAAAAAATTTCTCGGCGGCTCTTTCGACACCGAAACTACCTTTGCCGAAATAGACATAGTTCAAATAACCTTCGAGAATCTGTTCCTTCGAGTATTTCATCTCCAATTCGACAGCAATGACAGCTTCCCGCACTTTGACCCATAGTGTGCGAGGCACCTTGGGGAAATAGAGATTTTTCACCAACTGCTGGGTCAAAGTCGAGCCGCCCTGCACGTTATGCCCGGCTTGCACATTGGCGAAGAAAGCACGAACGACACTTGCAGGATTGACACCATGATGTTCGTAGAAATTTCGATCCTCAGCTGTGATCAAAGCTTGCTGCAAACGCTTCGAGATTTTAGCGATCGGCAACGGATAGGTGTCGCGATCTTCGAACATGATTGCAATCAGCTCGTTATTCCGATCGAACACCTGCAATCCGGCAGTAGTTTCGGGTAACGTCGGCCCGCCCCAGCCCGGTGTGGCGTAGATGACTACGACTATAAGCATAATCGTCATGACGATCACAGTGCTGACTGCTAGCCAAAATAGCCCGCTTTTCAGACCGGACCTTTTAGTACTGTTAGTTTTAGCTCGGCGGGCAGTCATCATGCTTGGGCCTGTGTCCGGTTCGAGGTCGACCCTGACGGGTTGACGAGCCAGTCGGTTGTAGGTTTCCCTGACGGAGGATAAACTCGATTCTTTGCGTTTCGGTTTGCTACCATTGTTTTGGCCCGTCGGTCCGAACATACTTTAGATGAAATATTGCTCTCCAGAGCGAACCTTAGACAAATACAGCATTACCAATGACAAAGTCTTTACCAAAATTCTCCCTTGAAGATGACAGCCGGCTGAAGCCATTACGAGACGATGTTCGTGAACTGGGCGCGATCTTGGGTACTACGATCAAGCGCTTCGAAGGTCATGAGATTTTTGATTATGTCGAACAATTCAGAAAGTTCTTTCGCGCACTTCATGCAGGTGAAATAGACGATATTGCGCCGATTTTGGAGTTTGCTGAAACCTTAGATTTGGAGACGTCTGTAAAGATTATCAAATCATTCGTAACTTATTTCGACCTCATTAACATCGCCGAACAAAACCATCGCTTGCGGCGCCGGGCTCTCAATGAAGAAAAACATGCCGGCACCACACCACCGGATTCATTGCCGGCGTCTGTGGATCGGCTGATTGCCAGCGGCGTTTCCACTCGAAAAATCGTCGATGTACTGATGCAGCTGGATATCGAAGTTGTGTTCACGGCCCATCCGACTGAAATTACGAGGCGGACGGTGCTGCTTAAACAGCTCGAAATCGCCCGTTATCTTTATCGTCGCGACCATCCGCCGCTGGGCATCAGAGAGAAGAAATCAATCGATAAAGCGATCTTGGGTGTGGTCGAATCTCTCTGGCTGGCCGATCACATCATTCACTTCAAGCCTGATGTGATGGATGAAGTGCGTTATGGACTGTATCACTTCGATCATGTTGTCATCGATGCCACGCTCGATGTGCACCAGCAATTATGCGAAATGACTCAGATTCTCGACGGCAAAGCACCTGCCGATACTGCTTCTCAAGCCGAAATTGGCAATGAAGACCTCGAGGAAGAGCGAGAAAAGCAGCTGGCAATCGATAACAGCTGCTTAAGAGCTTTAACTGAAAAAGCCACGCCGATGCATTTTATTACTTTTGGTTCGTGGATTGGCGGCGATCGTGATGGCAATCCATTTGTTACGCCCGAAGTGACGATAGCGACTTTGGAATATCAACGCAATCTGATTCTCAATCGCTATCTAAAAGATCTCGAATCGCTCTTCAACGATCTCACTCATTCAGAAACCTGGATGCCGGTTGAAGAACAATTGCGAAATGACAACAAAGCCGATGCCGAGATATTTCCGGCAATCGCAAAAAAAATTGCCGGCAGATACGATCGTGAACACTTTCGCCAAAGGCTTTTCTATATTCAGGCAAGACTGAGAAATACATTGTCGATGCCAATTCAAGTTGGCTTGGAAAAGTCTTCGACACCGAACGATCACTACGCTTACAGCCAGGAGCTGCGGGCAGATCTAGTCGCTCTATGCCGCAGTCTTAATCAATTCGGGTGCACTGAGAGTTTGACTGGCTTGTTGCGCACGATTGCCACCATAGACATCTTTGGTTTCCATCTGGCCAAACTGGATCTTCGTCAACACAGCGGTCGGCATGCCTCCGCCCTGGAAGAAGTGACGGGCACTCTTGCCCTCATTGCCGGCGGTTATGGGCAGTTGAGCGAAGCGCAAAAATGTGATTGGTTGAAGCAGGAGATCCTCAATCGGCGTCCCTTGTTTCCGCGTGATTTGAATTTCAGCGATGCCACTAATCAAACCATCCAAGTATTCCGGACGATGGCCGCTTGCCAGAAGCGGTTCGGTACGCAGGCTCTAGATACCTATATAGTCAGTATGACCCGCAATCCCAGCGACCTGCTTTCAATTCT
>CAJCHQ010000118.1 GCA_903970295.1 Bryobacterales bacterium | reverse complement strand
CAAAAGACGTCTCCGACATTGCCTGAAGGCTCGCCCATTCCAGACAACGAATAACGAACGTCTGGTCGAACCAAAAACAATCGAGAGGCAGGTCGTGAGACTTGCCTCTTTTTTCGATCAAACACGAAGAAGCCGCGGCTTTTCCTCCAGTCGCTCTTCCTCCAATTGCCAGCACGAAGGACCCCGCAAGACTAGACGCCCGCAGACCCTTCCCTCGACGCAATAGCAATTGCTAGCGCTTCTTTGCCGCCGCAGCCCTACTCGCCTTCTTCGCCGCATATTTTTCTAAAAACTGAGTCGACTCATGCGGAAATTCTTTCGTGAAAATGTCCAAAACTCTCGCTACTGCGTTAGCAATGAACTGCTCCCGATTCTCCGCCGGCACATAGCAGTTAGCTAGACCTGCCTTATCGACGATTCTCAAAATACCTTTTTCAGCCAGGCGCACCATCGTCGTCATGACCGTGGTGTATGCAATCTCTCGCTGTTTTTTCAAGACATCATAAATTTCTCGCACAGTCACTGTGGGGGCAGCTTTCTTCCATACAAGTTCCATAATTTCGCATTCCAGATCTCCGAGAAATTTACGAAGACCGATCTGATTAAAGCGAAACGAGGCGTTCTCGTCGTGTAGTCTCATTCACACTCACAGTTGTTGCTAGAAAGCTTGTTGACCAATCGTAACATAGCAATTGTATTCCGGGAACTCTCCACATCCTTGCAAGCAACCGTAGAATGGGATTTTATGGCGGCAAATGCCCAATTGACGAGCCAATGTAGTAAATAGTAATAATTCCTATTAGTCATATTAGATAATGGAGGTCATGACCAGTTATCCGACCCAACTCAAAAAACTGAGGAACCATGAGACCCGTAGTATTTCTCGATCGAGACGGAACTTTGAATGAAGAAGTCGGATACATCCGAGTTCTCGAAGACCTGAACTTGATCGAAGGAGCTGCCGAAGCAGTCAAGAAATTGAATCAAGCTGGTATCGCTGCTGTGCTTGTCACTAATCAAACTGGTGCCGCCCGTGGTTTTTATCCGGAGGCACACATTCGCGAGTTGAATGCTCGCCTGCTCAGTTTGTTGGCTGAGGAAAAGCAGGCATCTCTGGATGCCGTCTACTACTGCCCGCATTTACCTGAAGCTCAGGTCGCTGCTTACGACAGTGCTTGCGCCTGTCGCAAACCTGAAACCGGTATGGTTGAACAGGCGTTCGCCGAGCATCCCGATTTCGACCGAAATAGGGCTTTTGTCATCGGCGATAAAGCCACTGATGTCGAACTGGCTCGAAACTGTGGCGCAAAAGGCGTGCTTGTCACTACGGGCTATGGGCAAGCGGTTGTTAAGGGTGAATACCAGTGGCCGGTCGATCCGGACTTTCAAGCCACTTCGATCGTGGAGGCCGTTGATTGGATCCTCAATCAAGTAAGTGGCAAAACTTCCGCCTGTAATGCCACCTGACCTATAAAGAACTGCCCAGTCCTACTTTTAGTAGATAACTGACTTCGTTTAGCAAAGCCGGCATATCGAATGGCTTAGGCAAATACAGATCTGCCCCGGCTTCTAATGCGAGTGACTGATCGGGATGTGAAGTCGCCATCACCACCCAGATATTGCATAAATCGGCGCTTTCCTTGAATGTCCGGCAAAGCGCCCAGCCGTCCATCTGTCGATCAGCTAAGGCGGATTCGAGTAAAACCAGATCCGGAGGTTGCGAGTGAGCGATCACCAGGGCATCGTCGGCCGAACTGGTGACCTGCACCTGATAACCTTCCAGGGACAAAGTTTCTTGCAGCAAACAAGCCATGGCGCCGTCTGGTTCGACCACCAGAATTCTCGGCAGCCGTTCCTGGGCTTCGTCCCTGGTACCGCCTTTGGTGCTGCGCCTGGCAAATTTTGCGGTTAACGCCTCGATTGAGGTATTGTCACTAACAAACGACGAGCCTTGTCTGCGCTTGGCCAGATACCGGTAGTCGCGGGATGTCGTCAGTACGTCAACGTAGCTCTGAAAGCGACGTTTCGTGCTGGAAATGATACCGATAGCGACCGAGATCAACGGGACGCGTCGGCGGATGCCACCACGGCCGGTAGAAATCAGATAGCCGCGTTCGGTATCGCCGCGTGGATAGAACTGATTGCTGATCTGGTCGAATTTTTCGCAAATGATTTGAGCTTTGCGTTCGACCGCCTCCGGCTGTGTCACCATCAGGAAGTCATCGGCCTCGATGTGACCGACGAAATCGTTGGTGTCATCCGACACGTCCATGAGAATGGCTCCCAGTGCCTTGATCAACTGATCGCCTGCGAGGTCGCCGTAAGTTTCGTTGTAGACGCGAATCTTGTTCAAGTCAATCGACATCGCCGACCATGGTCGGTCTGAGACCAGACTCTGTTCCAGCATGCGGCGAATCAAATTAGGACCTGGCAGTTGAGTCAAGTGATTGCAAAACTCTTCCTGACGCCGTCTCAAGTGCGCGAGAACGCGGATGGCCAGCTCGCTTTTATCGATCGGATCGCCGAGCACGTCATCGGCGCCGTTGCGAAATCCGTTGATCCATTCGTTCTTATCAGTTGAGCTGTGGAGAAGAACAAGCACTGGTCTAGGATTCAGTTTGGCCGCTCTGATCTGCTGGCAGTAAAGCAGACCGTCGCCATCAGGCATGCTGTTGGCGAGAATAATCAGGTCGGGGTGAAGGAAAGACAACAATTCATTGGCTTCCTCGAAGGACGCGACGGCATGCACCTTCGCTCCTGTCTTTTCAAGGATCGAAGCGTAATCGGCAGCAGGCCTCGCCTGGTGAATAATCAATATGACAGGAGTTGGCAGCATCAGGCGCGCCCTCCCTCTGTGTTGCCAGGCTGGAACGAACCTGCCGGTAATTGCACGGTGAAGGTGGTACCTCCCGGTGCGCTCGCCACTTTGATCTGCCCGCCCAGTGCCAGAACCAGAGATCGTGTGATGTACAAGCCGAGACCCGTGC
>CAJCHQ010000117.1 GCA_903970295.1 Bryobacterales bacterium | reverse complement strand
ATGAATGAGGCTCTGGAAAAGGCAAGTGTCGAACTAGATAAAACCGTCAAGGCTTGCATCGAACAACTGAACAGCTTCAACCAGACCTTAGCCAAGAGTCTGGCAGCTCAGTTGCAGAAGGTCGTCGAACAATCACAAAGTTTTGTCGACTCGAATATCGACGACCTGGTCACTCACCGCGAGGAGTTGGTCGACCGCCTGGCTGAGTTCGAGCGTACGGAGATCACGACCATGTCATCTGCCGGACGCGATGTCAGGCAGCAAATCAGCGACCGGGCCCAGGCTGCCGGTGAAGCAATCGCCAAGCTGGTCGAAGAACAAATGGCTGAACTGCGTTCACACATCGAAAATCCGGAAAAGCGTTTTGCTAATTTCACTGTCGGCAGCAATGAAGCTCTCGACAGTTTGACGATTAGCGGCAAAGCCAGAATTGAAGCGGAAGAATCGAATTTCGAAAAAGCATTGACGCAAAAAGCGCAGGACCTCGAGCAGTCTGTCAAAGATGTGATTGTCGAATCCAAGAAGAGTATCGAAGAGGCTCTCGAAAAACACAACGAGGCGATGGAAGCAAAAATCGCCAGCATCATCGACCAATTGACTGACGTGGTCAACGCTTCGATCGTTGAAATCAAAGCCAACACAGGCAACGGTCAACGCAATTTGGAGTCGGCTGCCGACGAGGGTAAACAGCGACTGGGAAGCAATCTTGTTCAATGGAAAAAGGATTGCGAAAATCTCAATCAAAGCTTTCAGGAATTTTTGAATTCGGAAGCTTCAGACTCTGAAGAAAGCCACACCAACCGCCTGGAGCACAAAGTCAACGAAGTCAAAGACGAAATCACATCGATCGCTCAAGACGCAAATACCAAAATCGTCGCCAGCCACAAGCTTTTCTTCAGCTCTCTGAAACGGCTGGAAAAAAAGTACAACGACCGGCTCGAGCGCTTGCTGGCTAAATTCGAAGCGGCCCTCTCGCAAGAATCAAAGATCCCTCAGGCTTCTCTGCAATCGCCCAACGAATTGCGCGAATTGCTGCATGCCAGATTGCAAGCCAGAGGCAAAGAAATTATCAAGACGATGCAACGGCAAGTCGAACAAATCGAATCTGAGTACACTCGTTACACCGCAGGCTCGACCGAAAGGTTGGAAGGAATCAGGGCGGCATCGACCGAATCCCTCGACAAACAATTGCGGATCATGAAGAGTGAACTAGATAGAATTTCTCGCAGCTTCAATACTGAATTGACTCAACTCAATGCCGACCTGCCGCAAATCGAACAAGCCGGAATAGCAGCAGCCATGGCTGTTACAGCCTATCGTGACGCGAGATTATCTTTCGGCAGTGAATAATATTTCCCCCAAAAAGGAACTGGAACCAAGATGACAGCAGTTGCAGGCAAAAAGCTACAAGATATCTACGACAGCGGGGCTGACCGACTGGGTCAGATCGAAGGCAAGGTTGCCGACGACTTGAAGAATACGGCAGCTTCAGCCGCCAGCGCCAGACGCGAAGGCGATGGTAATGCCCAAACCAAGGTCGAAGAAAGATGCAAAGAGTTAGAACTGGATCTGCGCAAGTTCAAGCAAAAAAGCATCGAGCGATTACATGCCATCATCGATGACGAAGTTAAAGAGACGGACGCGCATCTCAAACAAGTGGTGCGAGAGCTGGAAAGCCTCTCGACTCGCCTGAAAAAACAGATTGCTAATCTCAAGGAAACCCACAACGAAACGGTCGACAATCTCAAACAAGACTTGTCGGATCAATTCGAAAGTGCCATGGAGCACAGCAGTTCCGACTTGGGCAAACAAGACTTCGAATCGATCAAACATCTGCGCTCGCACGGCACATTCGTCATGAATTCGCTGCAGCAAAAGCTCGACCACAGCCTCTGGGAGTCGCGCGGGGAAGAGAAGCAATTCAACAGCACCCTTTTTAAAACCTTCATGCAAAAGGCAAACAGCATCGACACTCATTTTTCGAGCTTGATGCAGAAGCTCGCGGTTGAATATCAAAAATACTACAAATTGTTGGATGAGCAGTCGGCTCAGATCGACGGCGAAATCAGCAAAGAGTCAGAAACGCTTCTGATGCAGACTGAAACTGAGGCGGCCAGATTGGAACGTGAGATTCGTGAAAGCTTCAATCACGAGCTGCAAGAACACTCGAACAAACTAGACATGAGTCTTAATTCCGTGGCTCAAGATCTTAGCACCATGCATGATACCACCACCAACAAGCTGACCGAACAAACGCAGCAACTGAGCTCAGCTCTGATCATCGCCTCGGGAGAAGCCAGAGATGCACTGACCACGAATTGCCAGGAACTGCGTGAAAAAGTAGACAAAATGATGGCGGAATTCAAAGTGCGACTAGACACTCGCATTGACGGGGCGGTCTCGATGAAAGAAGGGCTGGAAGAAAAGAAAAATGAAATATATGGAGATCTGAAGAGAGATTTGACAGAGATCCGTACCAGCTTCAGCGATCGCCTGAACAAGCTGGCCACTGAAGCAACAGAAAAAGTCGAATCGGTCGGAAGCGAGGCTGAATCAGAAATCAAAAACGTGCATCAGCGCTGCCTGACAGAACTGAAGGGAGCCGGCAGCCACGCCAAAAATCAAGTCGACGGCGTGGTTAACAAATTCGTAGCCCTGGTGGCTGAGCACAGGTTAAGAGCTTTGCAAGAAATTGCCAAATCGGCTGGTGTGGATATTAACTCGGTCGACTCAGCGAATTCGAATCCTGGCTCAAATGGTGCCGCTAGTGATACCACTATCGGCACCTCAGACGGTGGCACATCCGCCGGCGCGAACGCCGCTTCCACCACCACCACCACCACGAGCGATGCGAGAGCCCGCCGCAGTAAATTGAGAAACTATCAGGACCCCAGCACCTAACTAAAGAGAACGAAAAGACATAACATGAGCTCGATGTTGAGTAAAAACCACGTGAAGTATCAAGACGTAGCAGCCTACCTGCGCGGCTACGATCGCAACACTCCGGAATCGGCTGAAGACTGGTCGAAACTACAGAGCGCCGCATTCGAACCAGGCATGCTGATGTTCTGCCTGGAGAAAGTGGGAGCCCCTACTGGTCTCACGGTCGGTCGTACAGATAACCAGGATTCTTACAGGGTGAGAGATCTGTGTATAGTCGTGGGCAAAGACAGTGGCCGTGCTCTGGTCGTGAACATAACGGCCAGCGCTTACGAGCTGCGCTTCCTGGAAGTTTTGATGTTCGAGAAAGCGAGAAAGGCCATTCTCGACGAAAAAGATTTTCTCTACGTGGCGGTGAAGCCGGCGCAACCGGTCAGCGAAGATAAGATGCATGAAATCGAACAAGTGGGAGCAATCTATGCTCAGGGCGGTTCGAGAAGAAGTCTGGTCGTCGATGCTAACGGGCCGCAAGAACCAGCGATGGCCCTATTATCGACCCTGGGTGCAAATTTGATCCCACCTGGATCGGTCAAGCAGGTGCTCGATATCGGCAATGTCTGTCAGATGCTTTTCGCCCCCGAAGGCAGGCAAGATGACCCGAACAAAACGCTGGTCAAGACGTGTTTCACGGCCATCGCCAACACCGAGCGCCTGGGCAACGACGCACCACGCGTACAGCAAGCCCCCCCCGAGGTTTGGCAAGAACCCCTCCCAACTGGCGAAGTAGATGTGCCAGCGAACGCCCAGGGTCTTCTAGCGAATGCACCGATGACGATACCAGCGCCGTCGCAGTCAGCATGGGGTGTGCCGCCTGGATTCGAGGGCGAAGGCGCAGCCACCGGGTTCCAATCGACGCCTGAGCAAAGACAAACAGATTTTTCCGATCCGGCACCCTTCCAGGAAATGCAACAAGGGCCGCCTATCGATTTCGCTCAGCGGTTCCA
>CAJCHQ010000116.1 GCA_903970295.1 Bryobacterales bacterium | reverse complement strand
GACCGCCGAAAGAAAAAACGCGACTTCCGCCGCCTGTGGATCGCCCGCATCAATGCGGCTTGTCGCATTAACGGTTTGAGCTACAGCAAATTCATTTTTGGTATGAGTCAAGCCGGCATCACTCTCAATCGCAAAGTGCTGGCCGAGATGGCAGTGCACGACGCCGCCGCATTCAAGGCAGTAGCCGACGTAGCGAAAGAGAAAGTAAAGGCAGCCCATGAAGCCGCCGTCAAAGCTGAGGCTCCCCACGCTAAACCAAAAGCGAACAAAGAAAAAGCCGGCGTCGCCTAAAATCGACACCGCTTCTGGGGATGCTAAGTCTTGCTGGCACCACATCTGGTTGTAAAAGAGATCACCAGCCCACACAATCATTTGCTCAAGCAGATTCGCTTGCTGCATGATCGGCAGGGCCGAGAAAAAGCTGGACTTTTTCTGATCGAAGGCGCCAAAGTTCTCAACGAAGCTGTCGACAAAAAGATCGAAGTTGTCGACATCGCCGTCAGCGAGACTTTTGTAAAAAACGGGCTGCCACACCTGGAGCAAAGCAAGCTCAAATATCTGTACGCGCTGCCAGACACTCTTTTCAACGGTCTGGGCACGACGACGACACCGACCGGCATCATTGCCATCGCCCGGGTGCGAGAAGACTCGATCGATGACTGCTTGCGCGGCAAACAGCCAATCGTGATCGTCTGCGATGCTATCCAAGATCCAGGCAATCTGGGCACGATTATTCGCAGTGCCATGGCTTTCGGAGCAAGCGGGATCATTCTCAGCAAAGGCTCGGTCGACCTCTACAATCCCAAGGTCGTGAGAGGCGCTATGGGTGCTTCATTTGCCCTGCCAATCGCCGTCGATCTTCCAGTCGAAGAGGTAATCGCCATTTTGCACGATAAAAATGTGCAAACAGTCGCTCTCGATCCTCGCGCCGAAAAAACAATCGATGCCCTCGAGCTCAATTATCCGGCGGCTCTTTTCTTCGGCAACGAGGGTCACGGTTTTGCCCCGTCCACATTGTCTTCACTGAAAGAAAAAGTGTCGATTCCCATGCACAAAATGACCGAATCATTGAACGTCGCCATTTCCGCTTCGATCGTCATGTTCGAATGCTCACGTGTGCGCGCGGCGACAAGAGCAGACTAAACTGACAAAAGCCGCCACGGGCTTTGTTAAAATGAACTCAGCGGTGAAACATAGGGAATTGCCTTGAGCGACAGCTCTAAAGATCTAGATAACAGTGCGAGCGAAACACTCGGCACACCCGATTATGCAGTCGAAAACGATTATTCGCCGATCTCGGTTCGCAGCGAAAGCAATTATTCGATAGCGGCCAACACTCCTTCCTCAATGTCCGAAACCCATCTCGCCAGCGCCCAAAACGTAGAAATAAATGCCGCTGCCCAGAGCGACTCCGAACCCGGCATGATGACCGTGGTTGAACATCTGGAAGAGTTAAGACTGAGACTTTTTCGGTGCATTGGCTACATCGCCGCCGGTTGCATTCTCGGTTTGTTTCTATCGAAAGACATTATGCGTGTGCTCGAAGCACCGGCCGGAAATATCTCCTTTCAGGCACTTTCCCTGGAAGAACCAGTTCTGGTTTTTTTCAAAGTCGCCTGCTATGCCGGTTTAGTCTTTGCCTCCCCGTTCATTCTCTTCGAACTGAGCCGTTTCATTGCACCAGGTTTGACCAAGAAAGAAGGGGCAGTTTTAACGCCAATCGTGATTGGCAGTCCCATTCTCTTCGTATGCGGCGGCCTCTTTGCCTACTTCTGTTTGCTGGGACCGATGCTGCACTTCTTCGGCTCATTCGGCGCCGGCGTTGCCCCGATCAATCAAAGACTGGACTTCTACATCTCGCTTGTCAGTTCGATTCTTTTATATATGGGTCTGTGTTTTCAACTGCCGATCATCATCTTTGCCCTCTCTTTCACGGGTCTCGTCAACTCCAAGATTCTCATTTCAGTCTGGCGCTACGCCATACTTGGTGCTTCCTTGATTGCCGCCGTAATTACTCCCGATCCGACGGCGATCTCAATGCTGATCGTTATGGCCGCCTTGATTGGGCTCTACTTCCTGTCAGTGCTTTTACTCAAGATTTTCGGTCGCTAAGGTCGACAATCGAGATAGCCAATGGATTTAATAATCAAACTGCAGAATCCGATCGCACTGCTAATGGTGCTAGTTTCGATTTTTACCTTAATCAGGGCTTTTAAGCAGGGGAAACCGCTCTGGGATAACGATTTGACCGAACGCGATCGCGATATGCTGATGCGCTTAGCGGCTTTCGTGATCATGCCAATTATCGTTTTCATGCACGAGAGCGGCCATGCTCTGGCAACGATCTGGCTGGGCGGTAAAGTAACTGAATTTCACTATGGCTTTTTCATCGGCAATGTCGTATCAACGGGGCACTTCACAGATTTGCAGTCCCTGATT
>CAJCHQ010000115.1 GCA_903970295.1 Bryobacterales bacterium | reverse complement strand
ACCTGGTGCTCGACTTCCATGTCATAAAAGTCGGCGACTTTAGTCAGCATGTCGTCTAATTTTCCTGTTTCTTCACCGACAGCAACCATCTGCACCACCATCGGCGGAAAAATTTTGTTCTTGGACATAGGCTTCGAGATGGTGCCACCCTGTCTAACTTCATCACAAACTGCATCGACTGATTTAGCGACATAGGCGTTACCGGCCGTATCCTTGACCACGTCCAATGCCGAAAGCATAGGTACTCCAGCGCGAATCAAAGTGCCAAATGTGCGACTGAATCTGGCAACGGCAACTTTCTGCACCAGTTCACCTACTACGGGTAAGCGAATGATAATGCTGTCGATATGCAGTTTGCCTAAGACTGTATTGTAATAACGACGGAGAAACCAGACGCCGACGACTATAGACACGACGAAAATCGCCATCCAGATCGATCGCATGTATTCAGATAAGGTGATCAAAAACTGGGTATAAGCCGGCAATTCGCCACCAATATTTTTGAACAGTCCCTGAAAAACTGGCAGCACGAATGTAAGCATGGCCCAGAAAACAAGCACGGCCACTGCCAATACGACCGTCGGGTAGACCATGGCCGATCGCACTTTGGCATTTAGTTTTTGCCTGGTCTCTAGGAATTCAGCTAACCGCAACAAAACTTCCGGTAAGATACCGCCAGCCTCACCAGCCCGAACCATAGAGACGTAGAGCTTGTCAAAAACGATCGGGTGCTTGGCCAGAGCGTCTGAAAGCGAGATTCCGCCTTCGACTGAGCGGCGCACCTCATCGAGTTCCATTTGCATTTTGCGATTCTTGCATTGATCAACGATGATCGTCAGCGTCCTCAGCATTGCCACTCCTGACGATACCATGGCGGCGAATTGTCTGGAGAAAACGACCATGTCTTTTAGAGAGATGGTTTCGAAATACAGACTGAGAGCCGCCCACGACTTCTTAAATTCGAAGGGACTGGAACGCACTTTGATGTCGATTACGTCCAGCCCGCGCGAAGTCAAACGAGCGCGCAGAATCGATGGCGAATCTGCTTGTGCCACAGCTTCTTGCACGCGACCTTGACCATCTTTCACCTTGTACAGAAACTCTGCCATATTTAGAATCTACCGAAGCCTTTGCCTGCGTCCCGGCTGGAGTTGGTGGCCGCTGTGTAACCTGTGCCCATCAACCTCTGCAGATCTTCCACCCGGCTAGTTTTTGCCAGAGCTTCCGAGCTGCTGATGATTCCTTGTTTGACCAGATTGGCTAATGACGTCTCGAGCGTTTGCATGCCCATAGCGCCGCCCATTTGCAGCGCCGAGTAAATCTGAGCCGTTTTCGCTTCCCGAATTAAATTGGCGATCGCCGGCGTGCTGATCAAAAGTTCCATGGCCAGCACGCGTCCTTTTGTGACCGAGCTGCCGGCTGCGGCCTCGGCCATGCGCGGCACCAGAGTTTGACTGAAGATGGCGACCAGACTATTGGAGAGCATTGTCCGCACTTGTTGCTGTTGGTCGGCTGGAAAAACGTCAATCAGTCGGTCGATGCTCTGGGCCGCTGAACTGGTGTGCACCGTGCCAAAGACGAGGTGTCCGGTTTCGGCCGCGGTTAAAGCCAATTGAATCGTTTCCAAATCGCGTAATTCACCGATCAAAATTACGTCCGGATCTTCGCGGAGTGCAGCTCTGAGTGCGTTAGCGAAGCTTTTGGTGTCGTTGCCCAGTTCTCTTTGTCCGACCACCGATCGCTTGTTTTCGTGAATGTATTCGATTGGATCTTCAATGGTGAGAATGTGGTCCGCCCGGTTTTCGTTGATCCAATCTATTACTGAAGCTAGAGTGGTGGATTTACCGCTGCCTGTAGGTCCAGTGATCAGGACTAGCCCGCGAGGCTTCTGGGCGATTTCTTTGGTCATTTCCGGTAAGCCGAGTTCCTGCAGGCTGGGGATTCGCGGTGCCACCACCCGCAGGGCGGCGCAATAGTTTCCCCGGTCTTTGTAAGCGTTGACTCGGAAGCGGCCGATGCCTTCGATGCCAAAACTGCAATCCAGCTCAAAAGTTTGTTCCAGATGCCTAGTCTGCTCGGGCGTGAGCATTGAAAAAATCAAGGTCTTCACCTCGCTGGCTTGCATTACTGGAAGATTCGCTCGCACTAATTTGCCGGCGATTCGCAAGATTGGTGGTTGTTCGACTTTGAGATGGAGGTCTGATGCGGCTCGGTCTACCACTAACTGGAGAAGTTCTTGCATCTCTATGGGCATAGCGACACACCTTTTTTGCCTGACTAAATTACGAAGTGATCATTGTGTCGTATTTTCGCGGTGTCATGCAATAGCGACATGTATTCCATTCTCCCGAAACTTCAGCCTGGCAGCAACTGCAAATTGATTCCATGTTGGCGTCTTCTTTGGTGATACCGCATTTTGGACAACTGGCCCAACCTTCTTGTTGCAAAGTACCGCAACGCGAGCAAGAAGTTTTCAGTTCGTGTTGGCAAAACGGGCATTTGACGAAATCGTCACCGATGGGATTGCGACAGCGCGGGCAGATTTTGTCTTCACCGGCGGTATCAGCAAGGGTGACTCGAACTACTTCTTCGGTTGTGCTCAAACCCTGCGCTACCAGGCGAATGCTGTAGTCTTTCAAGGGCACCATGCCTGATTGTTTGGCGGCGAAGCGGATCATCGCCGTGGTCGAACCTTTTGCTGCTAATTCGCGAATCTCGTCATTCATGCGCATCACTTCGTAAACACCGATCCGATTTTTGTAGCCGGTGTTGTTGCAGGATTCGCAACCACGACCCTTGTAGAAGATCGGCCAACCGTCGGAATCAAGTTGTAGTCTGTAATATTGGACAGTCGATTCAGCCATATGTTCTTGATTCTTGTCGAGCAGACCGAGATATTCAAGAGCCGTTCGTTCTGGTTTGATCACCGTTTTGCAATCCCCGCAAATGCGCCTCAGAAGTCTTTGCGCGATCACCCCAATCGTCGCCGATGCCACCAAATAAGGGTCCACTTCCATTTCAGCCAATCTGGTAATGCAACCGGGGGCGTCGTTGGTGTGAAGGGTAGTAAAAACGAGGTGACCGGTCAAAGCAGCTTCGACCGCGATTTTGGCGGTTTCGCGGTCACGCGTTTCACCGACGAGCATGATGTCCGGATCTTGGCGCAAAAAAGAGCGCAATATGCGAGCGAAGTCCAGTCCTTTTTCGCGCAAGACCTGGACCTGGGTAATACCTGCCATTTCATATTCGATCGGATCTTCAGCCGTGACGATGTTGACGTCGGGAGTGTTGCGCTCGGACAGTGCTGAATAGAGAGAAGTAGTTTTGCCGGAGCCTGTCGGCCCTGTGACGAAAATAATGCCGTATGGCTTGGAAACCATGTCTCGGACGAGAGCAAGTGTTTCCGGGTCAGTGACGAGCTTATCGAGCCCTAAAGTCGTCGTTGTTTTATCCAAAATTCTCATGACGATTTTTTCGCCATGCTTACTGGGAATTGTGGAGACACGAAAATCTATATCTTTGCCTGAGAACCGCACCCGGATTCTTCCATCCTGGGGCAGACGTCTTTCTGCAATATCGAGGTCGGCCATAATCTTATAGCGCGATATAAGCGCCGCCAGCACTGCCTTTGGTAGCTTACGATCGACAAAGAGAACGCCATCGAGACGGTATCTCACTGTTACATGTTTGTCTTGTGGTTCGATGTGCACATCCGAACATCTACGCTTGATCGCCTTAGCCAGCACCTGATTGGCCAGGTGAACGATTGGTGCATCTTGCGCTTGTTTGGCCAGGTCGAGGTCATTGATCTCTTCCTCCGTCTCGGCCATGATGTCGAGCGTGCTCAGATCAACTTCCGACTCGATGAATGTCTGATCGGCAAATTCATCGTGAGAGGCAGTCAGTTCCTCTTGTTTGTGGGCGTAGATGGTCTCCATGAAGTGCTGGAAATCATCTTCCGTGCACACCATCGGTTTGACTCGGATGCCGCGCAGACGATATTTGATATCGTCGAGAGCGAGCAGATTGTTCGGGTTGACCATCGCCACCGTGAGGGTATTGTCTTCCTGAATGATTGGCACCACCTGATGCTGTCGAATCAATTTCTCCGGCAGTAATTGCAAGGCTTCGGGATGCACTTCCGATTTGACCAAAGAGACATAGTTGACGCCGAATTGGACTTCGAGCGCGTTTTTGAGATGCGATTCGTTGGCTAAACCCAGACGCGACAAAATCAAGCTGAGCGGTTCGCCCGTCCTCAATCGCTCTTGCTGTACGATCTTCAACTCTTCTGCTGTTATCAAGCCATTATCGACGAGCAGATCGCCAATTTCTTTTTTGATAAGTGCCATGCAGACTTCGCCCTCAGTAATTTGCCGGTCGCGCTCAGCTTCTTCCGTTAACCGAATCTTCCAGAATTCCGTAGGCGGTATCGAAGTGCGGCTGCACTTACCCTATTTTTGCCCGGCGCCCACTGGTTTTAAAACACTTAGACGATCCAGATGCCCACGTGTTCACCATGCGCCGTCGGAAAGATCGAAATCAAGCAAACGATTTCCTTGGCGGAGGATTTAACCTTGATGTGACCGTCCTGGCACACGCCCTTCTCGGCTAAATTTAAGCGCGCCATCATTTTGTAGCGGGCGATGACGGCCGTGACAACGGTTTTGGGCAGTTTGCGATCGGCATAGAGCGTGCCGTTCGACCGATAATAGACCGTCGCCTCTCGTTCGCCAGGCGAAATGTGAATGTTCGAGCAGTGCCGCTTTATGGCGCCGCCCAGAATTTGATTCGCCAAAAGAACAATAGCTTCTTCTTGCGCTCTCTTTGCCAGAGCAATCTCGTTCATCTCTGGCGATATGGCCTCGAGCCCGACAATCGTCGGAGATTTCGACTTCGATCCGGGCAAGGGATCGAGATGCAGAACCGGTTGTGGTGGCAACTCGAGTTCTTCTGTGGGCGCGGGCTTCGCTTTTTCGACGACGGCTTCTGCCTTTTTCACCGCATCGGGGCCGAGTATATGTCCGTTGCCCGAGCCATTACGGTCTGCCTGCGTGAGCTTGCGGTCTTCGAAGAAGTTGTCGAGAAATTGATGCAAGTCATCTTCGACACAAACTACCGATTTGATTTGTTTTCCTGGAAGGCGACTTTTAACATCTTCGACGGCGTTGATGTCGCTGGGATCGACCATGGCTACTGTCAGCCGATCCCCTTGATTGGAGATGCACACCAAATTGTGCAGGCGCATGACTTCGTCAGGCAGAAGCAAGACTGCATCGGGCTCCGGCGAGTTTTTGCCCTTTGAGAGACTAACGAAATTGACGCCGTATTGAAGTTCCAGCGCGTTTTTTAAATGACTCTCGTTAGCCAACCCCATACGAGAGAGGATGCCAACCACCGAATCGCCTGTCTTTTGGCGTTCCTGGCGAACGAGATTGAGCTCGTCCTCCGTGATCACACCGTTATCGACGAGCAGATCGCCAATTTCCTTTCTGATCACCGCCATCTAAATCACCTTCCATGCTCCTGTCTTGAGCACTTTTAACCGGTCGCTCTCGAGACTACATCCCGTTAGGTCTGATAATCTGTCTGTTTATTTGCGCCAGAAGGCTGGCGAGCCGCAATATTTGTGCCCGACAGAGCACACTCCCAAACGTTTTTTGCCAATTAGATTCCAGAATAACCAAAGCCTGCCTGAGTCCCCATGCTTACATAATAATGCATCTCTTCTTGCTTGGGCTCCTCAAGGCTCATATGTCGGGCTTTTTAATCAAACGCCATCGAATGTGGTGCGTTCGATATATCCCCTGTGTAAAACCGCTCGGTTTGTTGTAGGCTGCTGGATATACCGCTCAGCTTACGCCCATGGAATACTCGCAATCGCCCATTGACCAGGAGGCTGCAACCCAGCCTGAGGTTCAGCCTGAGGTTCAGGCTGAGGTTCAGGCTGCACCTCAGGCACCCGCATCTCGGGCTAGGGCGCAAGCGTCTGGTTGGGCCACCAAGGCAGAGCCAGCTTCATCGACAACTGCGCGTCAGTTTCATACGACTTTGTCGCATCAATCTTTTCTGGCCATCAGTTCGGCTTTCATTTTGTTCGAGGTCCTTTTTCTGTTTCTCTATGCTGACAAAGATTGGTTTGCCATTAATTTACTGCCGTGGGGCGCACCGGCTTCTTTGTTCGCGCTCCTCCTTGCGCACGGACTTCTGCAGTGGCTGGAAAGCCCGCGGGGCTGCCAAATTTTCGCTCCCTTGTTGAATGGTTTGCCGCCTGTTGTCTATCGCCGATGGATTTTGACGAACGAAGTCGGTTTCGAAAGATCGTTGCGTTTTGGCCAGAAGCGCGTCGTCTGGAAGGCGATTGACAGTGCCGAGCTGACCTTCTTTGGCAATTTGCTTTTGCGCTCGCGACTGGTCAGTGGTTCAGCGACTCTGATCGCCGATGGAAAAAAGCAAGTGGATCAGAATCCACCTTTCTTACTTTTCAAGCTGCCATTTGGCGTGGCTGCCAAAGCCGATCAACAGGAGTTCGTTCGTTTGCTGCAAAGGGAAAACCCCCAATGCCAATTTAATCCACGCTTGCAAAAGCAAGTGGCGAAAAATGATCCTCCCGGATCGAGTGCGGTACTGCTGATAGTATCAGTCTTTTTTCTAGCGTTTTTCATGGATGTCGGTTTTGCTACTTTCGACTATTTGGAAATTCTCAAACATTATTATTTGGCTGAGCTCTACTCCACTCAAGAGCCACGAAATATGGCCTTAGCGAAGTCTGATTTCGAAGAAGCCGATTCGATGTTCTTCCACCCGGCCCCATTTTCCTGGGTTACTCGCAAATTGCTCGATACCGACAATACCAAGGCTGGTATCATGCAATTGCGCGCCGACACGTTGTGGCGTCTCGGCGATCGCGAGCAGGCGCTCATCAGCATCCGGAAAGCGCGCGGTTCGACCAGTAAGAGTTTCCGTGTCGACTTGAAGTTGGCCCGCATGCTGACTGACATGGGCAGAGAAAAGGAGGCGATGGTTGTTATCGACGAGGCTGTAGACAAGAGCAAAGATGCTCTGGTGCCTCGGGCCTACAAGATTGCTTTGCTCGAGACCAAGAAGAATCCGAACCCTGTAGCAGCTCATCGATTTTTCGACATCGCCATGCAAGAATTCGATGACAAAGTTTTCGGAGAGGACCCGAGCTGGCCCCCAAACGTTAGCGAGTCTTTGCTTGATGTTTGGCATCGCGAGGATGTTGTCTATGTTTTCGAGCGAATGATAAAGGCCAAACAGCAGAAGACTTTTGCCTCTGACCTGTGAGTTATCAGTCTGCCACCTAAGTTTGTCGGGTAGATACGTCTTCCATGAGGCTGAACCAGAAACGCGAGCCTTGACCGAGTGTGCTTTCGACTCCGACAGTGCCGCCATGAGATGTGACGATCAATTTGCAGATGGCAAGGCCCAGTCCGAAACCATCGGTGCTTCGATCCTCTGCCGCTCGATAGAATTTGTCGAAGACGCGGTCTCTGGTCGCTGCCGCCATGCCTTTGCCCTGGTCGACAACCGAGACGACGACATAACTGCCTCGCCGTTCTGTTTTGAATTTGATTTCTGTATCAGAGGGCGAAAACTTCAGGGCGTTTGCGAGAAAATTATTCAAAACCTGAATGATCCGTTTCCCATCCGCCCGAATATTCTCATCACCGCAGAGGTTGGAAACGCGAATTCTTCTCGCTTTCGCAATCGCTTCGAATGTGCCAATCGTTTCATCGGCTAGAGTTTTGATTCGCACCGGCGCTAGTACCAGTTCCAGCTTGCCCAATTCCAAAGAATCGATTGTGAGCAGATCGTTGATCATCGCTAACAGAGTACCGTTAATCGATTGCACGCGCTCTAGATGAGCAGTTCCGTCCTGGCTGAGTTGATTGTCCTCGCTGTCTGCCAAAAGCTCCAGAGATACCTGTGCCGCGGCAATGGGACTGCGTAAATCGTGAGCCACCATCTGCATCAATGAAGAGCGAAATTCGAAGGCTTTTTGCAAATCTTCCGAGGCTTTATGCATGGCCTCATCCAGGTAAGAAAGTTCATCATTGCCTGCGACCGGTTTTTCCAGGGGGATGCGCTTCGGCAGCTTTTGGGCATTTTGCACCAGCACCGAAAGTCTTTGCGAAATGTCTTTGATGAAGAGCGAAACCAGAACCACTGCCAGAACGAAGTTGAACAAGAAGCCTCTGGTGACAATCTCGTTCACCGCTGCCCGCGAGCGATCGGTAGCTAAGCGCAGCTGATTGAGGTCACTTTTCTCGCGTTCGACGGCTTCAAATATCTCTACGCTCCTCTGATTGGCCTGCATCAATAAATTTTTGGTGGCCGTTCTTTTAGTTGCCAGAAAAGCCAGGGTGCCTGCTTCAGAAAACGTGCTTTCTTCCGGTGGGTGTGACATGTCGACTAAATCTTTGAGCTGGTCATCTAATGAGTTCCGGATTGCAGTCAGACAGGCCTTTTGCGCTGTGCTCAGGGTCGAATTGCGGAGCACATAATCTGCCTCGGCACGATAACGATTTACCGTATCACGAGCCTGCACTTTGTACTGGTTGCGATTGGTAAGAGCGTAGGACACGAGCGCTCCCGATGCTTCGATGAAAAGTTGCGTGGTGGCATGCAAGTGTTCCAGCAGTGTATTTTGCTTGCGCTCGAGATCAGCCAGTTGGGCTGTGCGAGCCAGAGAGTCCGCAAGCAACCAGAACCAGATCGCATTGAAAAAGAAGGGGATAATAACCAACGCCAGCCCCTTGTGCAGAATTTTGGGGCTGAATGCTTTCATCGCTCAGTGCCAGCTGCCGACAGTGGCCGAGGTCCCAACCTTTTCTGGATCAAGCGATTGCTCAGAACCAGCTTTGTTTCTGAGCAAGGTCAGACTGGCCAATTTCGGGCTCTTGGTGATCGCTTGGGCGATACTGGCGAATAATTTGTCGCCGCCATAGGCGTTGAGATGCACTGTGTCCAGGTAGTCTCGCTTCTCGAATTGCGAACCATCGGTTAAATCGCAGAAGCTGGCACCATAATCGTTGCACGAGCTGAGGACGAAGCCGCGGAATTCCGTCCAGAAAGTGTCTGGCAAAAGCACTCGATTGCAGGGCTGACTGGGCATTCCCACCACCAGAACCGGGACATTCTTGGCGCGCATGTCGGCGAGAAATGCGCGAAAGAACTTTTGTTCGCAAGCATAAATTGGAGCGTGCGGATTGTGGTAACGATGCAAATATTCTTTGGTGTTATCCATGTAGGCATCAGGGACAAACCAGGGCACCACCCACTCGCCTTGCTTGATGTCGCCAATCGAGCCTGAGATGGTTTGCAAAAAACGTTTGTCCGCCTTGAGGGAGATTTTCAGGTCGTCTCTGATGATCGCCCCTTTGCTGTCCGGAAAAACTGTTGCCACTTGCTTGGCCAATTCAGATTGCAGATCTAAACGAATGCGCTTGAGCGGCACGTACTGGTCGATCACCCAATCCAGATGTGCGAAGTAATCGGGAAAGGCCGCGTGATCAAGCTCCCCGAGTTTGACGTAGGGCAGCATATACTTGAACGAATCGGTAGCGCTCAAAGCGGGCAGGTCATTGTCAATGAAATCTCGGGGATTGATACCGATCACAACCAGACTGGGCTTGTGGCGATCAGTGAGCAGGGCTCGAGAGAGCATTAAAGCGTCCGAAACCATAGAGCCGCCCATGGCAAAATTGAACGTATCGAAATTCTGCCCAGTGCGTTTATACAGCTCCTGTTCGAGAGTAGCGAGCCTGCGGTGCGTAGCGCAGTCTAGATTCTTGTGCAGATTCCTGGCGTCGGCGCTGAATGTCGCTGAGCCCATTTGCGAACTGCCGAAAACCACAATATCAGGCGATTTCTCGCGCATGAGATAGGCTCTGCTGATCCAGAACGGCCACGGGCCTTGCATGCGTTTTTCGTTGTCACTGGACTGGATTACTTTTTCATCCAGTGTTTGAGTCTGCAGTGGTACGCGCGTGGCCAGCACCGCATTCAGTGCCAAAAAGAGTGCCAGTGCCACGAAAAAAGCGTGGCGAATGTGCTTATTGGCGATATCGGGAAGAGCCATTAGTTGACGCCTCCTTTACCGGAAGTGGCGAGGGCTGTGTGTTCAGCCAATTCTGCTCCGGAGAGTTTGAAAGCTTTCGCGGTGCCAGGATTTGCGGCCAAGACATTGGCCAGTCGCTCGAAAAACTTCTTGCCACCGAATGCATTCATATGGACTGTATCGTGGAAATCTTCTTGCTTGAAAGCTTGCGTATCGCACAAATCGAAAGTGGCAATGCCTTGATCGACACCGAAGTTTTCAATCGTCTTGAGGTACATGGTATGAGCTTCAGGCTTGAGCATGCTGATGTTCAATTCTGTCAGCGGCATGTTGACTAAAACCAGTTTGATTTTTTCACGTCGGCAGTAGGCGGCGATTTTGCGCAAAAAATATAACTGAGTCTGGTAAATATGCGGCTCGGGTTTTTTATAGCGCTCTCGATATTCGGCTGAATTGTCTACATATTGCTTGCTCGCCTGTGCCCGGGTGAGTGTGCCGGCGACCATACAACCGGGAGCATACTCGCCGGCCAAATAGGTGGGCAGCAGTTTTTTTCGGTCATACCAGGTGAAGGGAGTGTTGGTCTGCGGCTGCGGTACGATCACCGCTATGAGCTTGCGCAAATTATGACGCAGACCCATTTGCAAGTCGAGCGAATAAGTGTAGAAGTATAGATTTTTCTGAAGGAGCCAGTCCAGATGCGGTATGGGTGAACGATAGAGACCGCTGGCGACGTCATCTGTATTGACGACACGTTTCAAATATTTGAATGGTTCGGTGTCAGTCGGGCTGGAAAGAAAGCTGTCGAAAAAGTCTCGCGGAGCAATGCCGTAGATGACGGCGTCAGGACGATGCTCGGTGTTGACCATGGCTTGCAAAGTCAGGTACGCGTCTGAGGGCATCTGTCCGGGGGCGGAAAGATTGTAGGTATCGAATTCGCCACCGAATTTGGTGGCAAGCAGTTTATCCAGATAAGATGCTTTATGGTAAGCAGTCAAATCCAATGGTTTATTCAAGAAATTGGCATCGCATCCGGCTACTGCGCTGACCATTAACGAAGAGCCCATCAAAGCCACATTGTGAGTCTCTTTTTCATGCCTGAGGCAATCGATCGTCCACCAGGCCCAGCCTTTATACAAAAACTTATACGGATCGAATGAGTAAGGTTCGGTGAAGGTCAAAATTATGTTCACCGCCAGAAATGCCGCAAAAGAAATCAGGAAGACGCTCTTTCTCAGCGGGTGCGACGCGGCGGCTGAGGCGCTCTCGGCTGGGCTTGGCGTGTAGAGCATGTTCATAGAGGCGGTTTGAACGCCAGACGGATTCTTGGCCTTGCTCGAGGTTTTGCTGCTCGCTGTCATAACAAGGATTCCTTGCGCGAGGCGAGCTTCAGCGGTTTACTCAGTTTTAATGCTTGTTGGAGCGGCTTTTCTTGCACCAACTTGTCTGCCAAAATTTGCAGCATTTTGCGGCCACCGCCTGAGTGCAGGTGCACGGTATCTTCAAAATCCGTAAGTTTGAATTGGCCGCTACCATCAAGATCGATAAAAGTTGCGCCTTTTGATTTGGCCACTACGGCGATTGTGCGCTTGTAGACTTCTTCCGGGAATTCGCCCAGCAATTGGCGATTGAGGTCGGTGATCGGCATCGAAACGACGACGAATCGGATGCCGCGTTGCCGAGCAATTTCCATGCTCTGCGAAAGAAAGCTCATTTGGGAAAGGAAGGTATCCCACTTCAATTGTTTGTAGCGCTTTTTGTACTCGACCAAATTATCGACAAAAGCCGGACGCGGGCGATCGACGTAAGGGCGGAACATGCATTCGTCGACGCCGCATTCGAATGGACGATATTCGGGCAGAATTTTGCGCCGCACGGCAATGCCGGCCGGTGGTCCCGGACAAGGTGCTAGGGCATCGAGCATGGCGGTAAATTTTCGCTCTGCATGAGTCGAGAGATCGTTCTTATTGCCGTAAGTAAAAACCAAGCGGCCCAATTCGTAGTTAAAACGCTGTTGCCAATCGGGAGCGATGGCGGCAATATGATCGTTGTAATCACCGAAGCGCGAGAGCCACAAGAATGGGTCAGTGGCCAGCGGACTGGGCAAGAGATTATCCATGAAATCGCGCGGGCCGACGCCGCAAACAATGACGTCGGGTTTTTTCTCTCCTTTGAGCAAAAATTTGGTGATTAAAAAACCGTCGGATGGCATTTCACCGGGGAGGGAAAAATTGAATGTCGTAAACTGTTTGCCGGTGCGGTCTTTCAGAAGTTTTTCGAAATAGAAACTGCGGTTGTGCCGGGGGGCATCGATCTCATGATTGAAGAAATCCGAGTCGGTGCTTCCCAGCGGTTCAAGTACAAGCGATGAGCCTAGAAAGAGGATGTTCGCCTTGGCACGTTGGTTGCCCAAATAATTGGCAATAGCACAGCCGGTCCAGGTGTAGAACGAGAAATCGTCGGGCCGCAAGAGTCCAAATCTGGATTGTGACCAGATCAGGTTGACGAGGGCAAATGATAACAAAGCCGCAAAAGTGCGGCTTGTCAGGAATTTTTTCCAATGCGGTGGGCCGACTGCAGGTCTCGAATTCGTGCAGTTTTGCACTTGCGCTGTCGGCTCCGCAAGTCCCTTCCTTACGGGACTGGTTGTTGGCGCTGACTGTTTTTCCACGATTTTAGAATTGGAAATAGATGAATTTGGGACTGCTGTCAGGACTGAAAATAGTGAGAATGCACATCAGCGCAACCATCACTGTCACTTGCACGGCCCACG
>CAJCHQ010000114.1 GCA_903970295.1 Bryobacterales bacterium | reverse complement strand
TGGAGGCACTTGGTCATCGCCTCGCCATCGGGACAGCGTTCTCAATTCATGCTTTTTCCATGCTAGCAGGTGCAATTAGTTTCATGCCGGGTGGCCTTGGCGGTAGTGAAGCGACGATGGTCATCTTGCTGTCGCTCAACGGAGTGCCGGTGAGCATCGCCGTGTCCGGGACCTTATTGATTCGGCTCGCGACACTTTGGTTTGCCGTTCTACTGGGTATTATCGCACTAGCAATCCGCGCGAAAATCCCACCGACTGGTTCAGGCATGCTGTCCCCCCTAGCAGTTGAGGCGTCTGAGTGAGCAGACGCGTCAGCTCATGGGGCGGAATGAGTAACGTCGCGCTAGGCTGGACGCAGCCTGCATTCTCGTGTGATATCAAGCATTGTGTTGCCGCAACGCGGCGCCCATCAGGCGAGAAGTGTCTCGTAATCGGTAACACGCGCAGCTACGGGGACGAAGTGCTAAACCCTGCAGGGCATTACATACAAACTACTCGGTGCGACCGCGTCCTGCATATACATAGAGAAAAAAATGAAATAACGGCTGAGTGCGGTACTACCATTGACGCCATACAACGGCGACTGTCACCGATGGGATACATCCTTCCGGTAACCCCAGGAACAGCCTTTTTGACCTTGGGCGGCGCCATTGCCAACGACGTGCATGGTAAAAATCATCACATTGCGGGGACCTTCGGACGCTACGTCGAAGGCTTCGAGTTGGTTCGCTCGAGCGGAGAAACACTGTTTTGCTCACGCACAGAGAATCCGGAATATTTTGCCGCAACCATCGGCGGAATGGGTCTGACTGGTGCGATCACATGGGCGACGCTTAAGCTTCGCCGCATTGTATCGCCGCTATTGACGATAACTTCACGTCGCTTTGGCAATCTGAAGGAATTTTTCGATATTGACGACGAGTTAAGCGCTGGTTCCGAGTATGCCGTTGCCTGGGTCGATTGTTTAGCGTCTGGCCGGGCGCTGGGAAGAGGGATTTATAGCTCTGCCGATCATTCCAACGAGGAATCGTGGACGGCTTCATCGAAATATCAAGACGCGCATTCGCTGAGCATTCCGTTCGCACCGCCTGTCTCGCCAGTCAATCGCGCCACCTTGCGTCTGTTCAATTCCCTTTATTATCGCTCGCATCGAACAGGCAGCCGCGAGGTTCATTTCAAGAATTGGCTGTATCCGTTGGACTCGTTGAAATCTTGGAATCGACTGTATGGTAAGCGCGGTTTCTATCAGTTCCAATGCGTGGTGCCCTCGAATACCGCGCGCACGGCAATCCCTGAACTATTGAAATCCATCTCGCTTGCGGGCCAGGGCTCGTTTCTCGCCGTCTTGAAGAATTTCGGTGACCAGCCCTCGCCCGGTTTGATGTCGTTTCCGCTGCGCGGTACCACTCTCGCGCTTGATTTCCCGAATCTAGGCGCCAAAACCCGTGACCTCTTGTTGGAACTTTATGATCTCACCGCCGCAGCGGGGGGTCGTCTATATCCGGCGAAGGATGGCTGCTCTCCGGAGCATAGTCTGCGGCAGGGTTATCCCAATTTCGCAAGATTCAAGCAATTTATAGATCCCGGAATCGAGTCACGGTTGGCCCAGCGCCAACAACTGTGCACCTGAACCGTCATGATGCCGAAACCCCAAAATATCCTTATCATCGGTGCGACTAGTGCCATCGCAGAGGCGTGTGCTCGGCTGTGGGCTGCAGAAGGATCGACGCTCTACTTGGTTGCGCGCAACGTCGAAAAGCTGGCACTCGTCGCGAGCGACTTGAGGGGTCGCGGTGCGCAAGTAGAGTCCGCAATGCTCGACGTCAATAAGATGGAGCGGCACGCAGAGGTAATAAGCGAGGCCTTCCGGAAGTTGTCGGTTATTGACGTGGTGCTCATTGCTCACGGCAATTTGCCGGAGCAGTCTGCTTGTGAGACCTCCATCCAACTTACGCTGGATGCATTGCAAACTAACGGCGTTTCGGTGGTGAGCCTTTTAACGATTATCGCTAATCGACTCCAAGAGCAAGGATCGGGCGTCCTGGCAGTCATCGGCTCTGTCGCGGGTGATCGCGGGCGCAAAAGTAACTATGTGTATGGCTCTGCCAAAGCACTGGTCGCAACATTTGTTGAGGGCTTGGCAGCGCGAATGAAGCCCTACAATGTCGCTGCCATCAACATCAAACCGGGATTCGTAGACACACCAATGACCGCTACATTCCAAAAGGGCTTGCTCTGGTCGAATCCCGGTGCAGTTGCAAAAATCATTCACGCAAGGGTAGCGTCAGGCAGATCGGGGAGCGTTTACGCTCCGCACTTTTGGTGGGTAATTATGACTGCCATCAAACACATCCCGGCTTTCATTTTCTATCGACTCAAGCTTTGACACGATTTCGACTGCAGAGGCGTGTACAGCGGCGGTTAT
>CAJCHQ010000113.1 GCA_903970295.1 Bryobacterales bacterium | reverse complement strand
TGGGCGAATGGAATACCGATGAAGCGGCGATCTACGAGGGTCTGGCTGCCTGCGATTATGTCCAGAAGAGATATGCCGAAGCTGAGCCTCTCTACCGCAAAGTAGCAATTTTGGACTACTTGAAGTTTGGAGCCGATGATCCGCATTTGGGCTGGAGTTTTCTCTTCCTCTCCGATGTTTATTCGAAATTAGGCAAGACCGAATTGGCGGAACAACTTTATAAGAAAGTTTATTGGAACTTCAGGCAGCAAAACGAAGAGCGGTTATTGAAAAAGCTTGGTGATGAACTGAGCAGCACAGGCCACGGCGATCGGCTCGCTTCCTACAAACCAAAATTAGAGACTCTCGTGTATGGTACTACCGGTGCCATCAATAATCGCGAGTGCGGTATCGATTGGTTAAAAAAGCAGCTGCCTAAAAATTCTGACGGGCAGGCTTGTCGCTTGAGAGATTTCAACAACTGGTTCAGAGACCGCTCGGGCCGTGAAGAAGCGCCCGGGCGCGTGATCTTGAATCCGCGTTTGCCTTTGAGATGCTGGCTGATTTGTATCCATGGACTCAGTCTCAATCGCCACGCCTATGATGCTTTCGCCGAGGAGATTTGCAAGCAGGGTGTCGGCGTCATCTCTTTCGACGTACGCGGATTCGGCTCTTACCGTAACGATCCGGCTTATCAGCGCATCGATTTCGATGACATCATCAGTGATATCAAAGCTATTCTCAGCCATTTGAAATATGACTATCCGCAGGTACCTTTGTATGTTCTGGGAGAATCGATGGGAGGCGCAATCGCTTTGCGTATCGGCGCCGTCGCCCCAAATCTGGTTGATGCCGTAGTCAGTTCGGTACCTGCTGGGCGCCGGTTTGGCGCCGGCAAAACCGATTTGACTGTCGCTTTTCACTATCTCTTGAACAAACATAAGCAATTCGACATCGGCACTCGGATCGTCGATCAAGCCACTAAAAAGCCGACATTGCGTGCGGAATGGGCTGAGGATCCTGAGACGCGCCTGAAATTGTCAGCCTCTGAATTGATTAAGTTCAACAAATTTATGAGCGACAATGTCAAATATATGTCGGCGATCAAAAAGACCCCGGTTCTCATCTATCAAGGATACAGCGATAAGCTGGTTAAACCGACAGGCACATTCGAGCTCTATCGGGCGATCGCAGTCAAGGATAAAGACCTCGTCATTGTCGGACACGCCGAGCATCTGATCTTCGAAGAAGATCAATTCGATCCGATCGTCGTGCACGGACTGATGGGCTGGATCAACGAGCATCTGGCAGAGCCAGCCCCCGAATCAGCAAGCGACAAAGCGAAAGTCGAGTGAAAGTGGAAGTCAGCCTAAGAGCCCGTCATTCGTTTTTCAGATTCGGTGCTGAGCGCGCCTGAGGCGTCATAGACATCAACTGGTCCGAAGTAATCGAGTTCGTCTTTGATCTTTTTGGCATCGCCAACAACGGCGATGACAATGTTATCGAAGTCAATCAGCTTGCGCGCCACCCGCCGAATATCATCGGGCGTGACAGCCATGATGTGACTGGTGTAATTCTCGAGATAGTCGGTCGGCAGTTCATAAAGCTTGGCTTCCAACAAGCGCTGCGCTAATCCCGATTGCGTTTCCAGACCGAGTTGAAATGAGCCACAAATATAAGATTTGGCGTCTTTCAGTTCTTTGTCGGTGACTTTGACGTTGCGAATGCGATCGAGTTCATAGAGAAATTCTTCGATCGATGGTTGTGTGACATCGGTGCGCACATCCGCTTCTGCCAGGAAGAAGCCAGGCTGTCTGCGGGCGGCCATGCTGCTATAGGCTCCATAGGTATAGCCTTTTTGCTCACGAATATTGAGAAAGAGTCTGGCTTGTGAGGCGCCGCCAAGAATGTTGTTGCAAACAAACATCGGGAAGAAATCGGGATCTTTCTTGCTGATTGCCACATTGCCCAGGCGAATCGAGGTTTGCACCGAACCCGGGCGATTGACTAAATAGATGTGTCGACCGTGTTGTTTGGGTAAACTGGGCATCGACGCAGTCGGCAGCGTACCTGCTTTCCATTCGCTGCCGCCGAATTTGGCTGTGACCAGATCTTTCAATTTTTGCTCGTCAAAATCGCCAACTACGACCAGCACACTTTCGTTGGGCAAATAGAGCCGGCTATGATAATCTTCCAGGTCTTTGCGAGTGATCGCTTTGATTGAAGCCGGTGTCGGTGCCACCACTCCGTAGGGATGACTGCCGAAAACCACGCGGTTGAAGCGTTCTTCCACCAAAAATTCCGGCTGGCTGCGCTTCATTGTCAGCTCTTCGAGCAGGTTCGTCTTTTTCAGTTGCAATTCGTCTTCTGGAAAATTGGGATGCAACAACGAGTCGGAAATCAAATCAAAAAGTCGATCGGAATATTTTGCCAGAGCCGATCCGCTCAGGAGAGTGAAGTCATAATCGGATGTGGCTCTCATGCCGCCCCCGATAAAGTCGACTTCTTCGGCAATTTCACGACTCTTTCTTTTAGTGGTGCCTTCGGTGAGCATGTCGGAAGTCATATCGGCCAGTCCGAGTTTTCCGGCAGGCTCATAGCAGGAGCCGGCTTTGATGCCGATGCTGACCGTGATGAAGGGAAAGCGGCGATCTTGAATGCATTGCACTTCCAGACCGTTGTCGAGCTTGTAGCTCACCACGGGCGGCATTTTGAAGGGTCTGGGCGGCGGCAGTTTAGGAGCGGCTTTGCGCCAGGCTTCAGCTTTCGAGCTGGCGTTGCCTGCTGTGGCCACAGCACTGGCATTTTTGTCGGCCGCGGCTTCCGGATCGGCTGCTCTTGCCGCTTGAATGCCTGTGATATTCAAAGAGACTGAGGTGATCAATGCCATCGCCAGAGATACACTGACCAATTTTTGCAATTTTTTCATTGGTTCGGTGCTTGATTTAAACAGTTGCAGAATCATTTAGATTTTTCCTTCTCGCTCAATAATGTTTTCGGGGGCAACCTTAGCTTTTGCTTTTCGGCTCAGGGGAAAGGCTGGTTTCTGCCTTTTCCCGCTCCTCTTTTTTCGTGGGGATGACATCAAGGACGGTGGCACCTTCGTGGGTGAAAATTTTCTTGGCGACACGTTGTATGTCGTCAGGTGTGACGTTCAAATAGGCTTGTAAATCCTTGTCGATCAAAAACGGATCGCCATAGAACGAACCGTATTCAGCGAGAAGCTCTGCCCGAGCTAGACTGCGCTGTAGGGACGTGGAGCTGCTGGAGGCAAACAGTCCGCGCAAAATCTGGTTCTTCGATTTCTCCAGTTCGGTAGCCGAAACTGGTTCGGTTTTCAACTTTTCCAATTCTGACCACATAATTTTTCTCGCCGCTTCTGCAGTCGTATTAGGCTTGAAGATGATCATGGTTTCAAATGCCGACGGTCCCCGTCTTTCTTCATAAGAGGCATCGGCTTTCAGTGCCACTTGATCGCCTTTGATCATTCTCTGGTACAGTCTGGCCGATTCGCCTCCGGAGAGGAGCTTTTCGATAATGCCCAGAGCATAGTAGTCAGGATCGCGGCGGGCCGGTGCTTTCCATGACACCCAGAAACCTGGCAATTGGGCGTGCTGATCTTCGACCTTGAGATATTTTTCTTTGCTTTGAGCGGGCTCGCTCACATCTGGTTTGGCTGGTTCAGGTTGGGCGGGGATGGAGGCGAAATACTTTTCCACCCAGCGATGAATCTGATTGGGATCGACATCACCGACTACTGCCAGAGTGGCATTGTTGGGCGCGTAATAGGTTTTGAAGAAGCGTTTGACATCGTCGATTGTCGACGCTTCCAGGTCTTCGAAGTAGCCGATCACCGGATGACTGTTCACCCAGTTGTCGAAAATCGTTTCTTCCAATTTCAGTGCCGCTGGCATGTAGGGTTGATTGTCGATGGATGAACGCTTTTCCTCTTTCACTGTTTGCAGCTGGTTTTCGAAATTTTCCGGTGTTACTTTCAGCGAGCGCATGCGATCCGATTCCAGCCACAATGCCAGTTCGATTTGATTGCTGGGCAGTTTCTCGAAGTAATTCGTGAAGTCTTCATGAGTAGACGCATTGAGCAGTCCACCGGCGGCCTCGACATACTTGAAGTGCTCGGTTTTGCCGACATTCTCAGAGCCTTCGAACATCATGTGTTCGAACAAATGAGCGAATCCAGAGCGTCCTTTCACTTCGTTTCTGGCACCGACATCGTAGACGATGGCAAGGGCCGCAACGGGCACCGAATGGTCTTCTGAAATCATGACGCGCAAGCCGTTAGCTAATTTAAAATCCTGGGTCACAGGGATCAACGGAGTTTTCCAGAATTCCTTATATGTACCTTCTGCCGAACAAGGTAGAGAGAAGCTCAGCAAGAGAACTGCGAGAGTCGTCAGGCTGCTAATTTTTTCCCGCATTTGATCTAAAAATTTGTTTTCAATCGTCATCTTCATCCCCAATTTGCCAGAACTATATCTTTAGTCTTCATCGTCTTCGGTGCCTAGCATTACAGAGGTCCAGAAGATCGACACCACCAAGGCTGCCAGTATGCCGCAACCGACTGCGAGCTTGTCGGGCAGCCCCATTCTTTTCATGAGCAAATAACTGCTGAGCGAGAGAATCAGCCCGAGGATCGCCACAACATGATTTAAAGAGAGCAGCAGCATGATCTTTCATCCCGCTCCCTCATTTGCCCAGAAGTCAGGTTCAAGACAAGGAGCTACTTGACTGGGTGGAGCGTCAAGCATATCAGAGGAATGATGAGAGGATCTTAAAAAGCGTGAGAACGTCAATCTTGTTTAAGTAAAACGGGCGTGGGCCAGAGTTGTCGGACATTGGCAGGTCTCGCGCTTGGCCGGTATTGATTCAATCAATTTGACGAGCATTTTCTGCAGATTGCCCAGGTTCCCTTCAAACACTTTGACCACTTCGGCGTGGGAAACTGGCTCGACGTTTCCGAGTAAGCCCGAGTCGTAATCGGTGATCAATGAGACGTTGACGACGCACATCTCGAGCTCTTTGACCAGATGCACTTCGGGGAATTGGGTCATGTTGATCACTTCCCAACCCATTGATGTGAACCATTTGGACTCAGCCTTGCTGGAAAAACGAGGACCCTGGATCACCACGACCGTGCCTGTAGAGTGCATCTTGATGCCGCAAGCCTCGCCGGCCTTGACTGCCAGTGGACGTAGTTCCGAGCAATATGGATCGGCGGCGGAAACATGGGTGGCAATAGGGCCGTCGTAAAAAGTATCAATGCGCCCATTTGTTCGATCGACATACTGGTCGCAAACGACAAACTGACCGAGTTTCACGTGTTTTTGCAGGCTGCCCGCCGCACAGGGCGCGATTATCCGAGTGACGCCCAGTTCTTTCATGGCCCAGACATTGGCTCGGTAATTGATTTTATGAGGAGGATATTGATGATGCCTGCCATGACGGGGCAAGAAGGCCACTCGCTTACCAGCCAGTTTGCCGACAAAAACCTTGTCGCTGGGCAGACCGTAAGGCGTTTCGACGGCAACTTCTTCGCATTGATCGAAGAGTTTGTAGAAACCCGAACCACCAAAAATACCAATGTCAGCCTCCGGTTTTGCCATCGCGCCAGTGCTCCTTTGTTGCTCATGAGTAAGCGCAGGCGGCAGGCGCCAAACGCGACAATCATAGTAGCAGAAATTTTCTGCTGGCTTATCCGCCTCCTTTGCGGCTTTAAACAGATTGGATATAAGCCATTGTGGGTATATGACCAAGTGAGACCGCGGCTCTTTCCGCCTCTTGCCCAGAGGTCGACTGGCTAAATCAAATGACCAAGCGCTTCCGCACCGGCTTTCACTCCTTTCTACTCTTGGGAAATTGTTAATATATGCGCTGGAAACTCTTTCTAATTCCCATCCTCGTTTCGGCATCTTTGAACACAGGCGGTGCACTCTGGGGGCGAACCGCTTCGGCCTCAACCGATGGAGACGAGGTAAGCCGCCAATCGCTGCGCAAGAAAGTCGAACCGCAAGACATTTACAATCGAGTCTGGCATTTGATCGACGCTGACTTCTATCAGGTTGATTACAACAAACAGAATTGGCGGCGCTGGGAGCACAAGTACGACGGTAAGCTGCAAACCCTCGAAGACGCGCACAAAGCGATCGAAACAATGCTTGCCAGTTTGAACGATCACTACACCAGATTTTTGGATCGCGACGCTTTCGATGACGAGAAGCAACAAATCGACGCCAAACTATGTGGTATCGGTGTGCAAATCGGCATCGACCCTAAAGAAAAGAAAGTGGTTGTGATTCAGCCCATCGAGGGCACTCCGGCATTCGAAGCCGGTGTGCAAGCAGCTGACGAAATCGCCGAAATCGACGGCAAAAAAACAACCGGCTTCACGGTTGAAGATGCGGCCAAACATATTCGCGGAGAAGCCAACACCAAAGTGGTTTTGACATTGATGCGCGGCAAAGAAAAAGTGGTAATCCCGGTTGTGCGCGCTGAAATTCAAATCAAAGCTGTGCAGACCGCCAAGATGCTCGATTCGGATGTTGGCTACATCCGCCTGAGCAGCTTCATCTCGCAACAAGCCAATCAAGAAGTGAAAGACGCCTTGAGTAAACTTTCCAGTGCCAAAGGCATCATTTTCGATTTGCGAGACAACCCAGGTGGTTTGTTGACCAATGCGATCGAAATTTCTAATATGTTTTTGGACAAAGGCAATATCGTCTCAACGGTTGATCGCGATGGTTATAAATCACCGCAACAATCTGACGGTAAGTCGGTTTGCCGGCAGCCGGTCGTGGTTCTGATCAATAAAGGCTCAGCCAGCGCCTCTGAAATCACCAGTGGTGCGCTGCGTGATAATGGTCGGGCCACTCTGGTCGGTCAAACTACTTTTGGCAAAGGCCTGGTGCAGGGCATCAACAAATTGGAAGACGGCAGTGGTGTCAATGTCACCATCGCCAAATATTTGACACCTAACGACACCGACATCAACAAAAAAGGCATCGGTCCCGATGTGGTCGTCGAGCTCACTGACAAAGAATTGAAAGACCACAAAGGTCCCTGGTGGGAAGATCCGGATCTGCCACACGTCAAGCGATCGCCTGAAGATTTGAAAGATGTGCAATTAAAAGCGGCAATTCAGGTGCTCAAGAAAAAAATCGAAGAAGATCACACACCGCTCGCCATCCGTGCCTCGGCGCTGCCTGTGAGAGAAACTTGCCATCTGACCAAATAGAGGTGTTCATCCTGAGCCTGAATGCGCGTCAGGAAAGGGCGCGCACTTGGCAGCGTTGCGGCATTAAACTTGTTGGTTGATGCCTGCATCCAGGCCTGTCGATATGCTAAATATGTGGCAGCACAGGCACTGACGCAAGGCGCATCTCTTCGTGTCCCGGACTGCCAGGATGAACGATTTGGAAAATCAAGATATCAATGCCAATGCTCTTTCGGCCAAGTTGGCCGACACTCGTCAATTAATCGTATTCACCGTATCTGATTCCAGTGGTGAAACCGCCGAAGCGGTTGCTCGAGCTGCCCTGGTTCAGTTCCAACCTGGGCGGGCCTCGATTTATCGCTTGCCTCAAATTCGCAGTTGCCAGCAGCTCACTGATCTGGTCAAAGAGTTGACCTCAGCCAGGGCCGTCATTGCCTACACTTTGGTTTTGCCCGAATACCGTGAAACGCTCGAGACTGAAGCGCTCAAACATGGCATTCCAACCGTCGATCTGCTTGGTCCGTTGATCACGCGCATCGCTCTGATGACTGATTCGGCACCACTCTCGCAACCGGGCAGATTGCATATGCTCGACGAAACTTATTTCAAGCGCATTGAAGCAATCGATTTTGCCATTCGTTTTGACGACGGTAAAAATTCTGATGGTGTCAGGCAAGCCGATGTTGTACTTGCAGGAGTTTCTCGCACCAGCAAAACACCCAATTGCATGTACCTGGCTCATCACTACGGTCTCAAATCAGCCAATGTGCCAATCATTTATGGTGTCGATCCACCGCCGGCTTTGTTTGAAATTCCCGCTCGCAAAATTATCGGTTTGCACATCGATCCGCATGTGCTGCAGGGCATTCGCACAACCAGAGCGCAGATATTAGGCCTGCCCGCTAATACCGAATACGCAGATCCCGACCGCATCACGCAAGAAGTGCGGCAGGCGAAAAAGTTATTTCGCGAACTCAAATGTCACATCATTGATGTCTCGTCCAAAGCGATCGAAGAAACGTCCAGTGAGATTTATTTGCATCTGCGCCAGTGATATACCATCCGGCTTTTCGCAACAAGCGACCAGTCCACTGCCACCAGGCACTACAAAAACGAGGAGAAGGGCATGATCAGCACAGGCAAGAGTAAGACCACGAAGGGACTCGAGCTGAGAAGAGTCTATCTTTTTGCCGATGCTTACAAGGCCTTCTCTGAAAATGGTGGACAAATTTCTAGCGACCAGAGAAATTTGATGCGCGAAGCGCTCGGAGGAAAAGGGGCTGGATTGGCCGAGATGACAGCCAGCGGTGTGAATGTGCCGCCAGGTCTGACCATACTCACTCAGTGCTGTCGCGATTACCACAACAGCGGCCAGAAAATGCCCGCCGGTTTGATGGATGAAATATTTGCCCAGCTCCAAAGTGTAGAGGCGGCTCTCGATCGCAAATTGGGCGACCTGGAAAAACCGCTGCTCGTCTCGGTCCG
>CAJCHQ010000112.1 GCA_903970295.1 Bryobacterales bacterium | reverse complement strand
GATAACGGTGCAATGCCGTTTCGACTAAAAACCAAATTAAACTGACAGACTATGTATCTTTCCAAAGGTAGCTGCCAAGAATAGAGCCACCACAAATGGTGATTTTCAACACCCTGCTAAGTTTGAATAGCCAGGAGTAACCTGGTGAGTGAACCAGTTCGACGATACCGGTCCAGGAGTGATCTATGTCAACGACTCGTACGTACAGCGCCACCAAGGTTTCAGTGAGAATCGGGCTCTCTGCGCTGGCAATTGCCTTGCTGGCACCAAGCGCTCATGCTGATGACACTCTGCGAACCTTTTATCCGACCGGGACGAGCAATTCAAGTACACAGATCTCGCCCGGCGCAGCACCTGATTACCAGAGCGGGGGCAAGGCTCCGCAAGCCAATGGGGGACATTTGCCGAGCGCCATGCCAAACCCAGCAACGCAGCAATCTCAAGGCGGAATGAGCGCGCAGGCCGAGCATCAACGAGTTGTTGAGAATATGCGACGGCATGGATACAGCGAAGATAGAATCCGGGCGCTGGACCCTTACATTCACCAGCAGGCGGATCCGCCCGGCACTACCTACCGGACGATCGGTGGTATTCGGGTGCGCAATGACGGCATGACGCCAGGTCAAGCACTGCACAACATAACAACAAACGGCATCATGAACACCCCAATCAGCACAGACCGCAATTATTATGCCTCTGGTACGTATGGATACTACCGCAACCATGGTGGCACGCGAAACTATGATCAGTGGCTTCACGGCGAACGATGAGACTTAGCGATCGAGAAGGCTGCGTCGAATCACAGTACGTTCGATGAGAAAATCAGAGCCCGAACACACGCAGTGCATCGACGGTCATATCATGGTTCTCCGGATGAACCGGAATCTTGCCGGCGTAATCCATCACAGCCGTCGAAAAACGAATGTCGGCGCCGCCTTTGATAGCGCCATTGGTGACAATCACGTTGATCGGCTCACCATCGACCTCGAAGATGATTTCTTTCGGCGTCCATAGCACACCGTAATCGTGATAACTCTCAGACAGATCATCGGAGAATTTATTATTGAAGCCGACTGAATCGGATTTTCCTTTGGTCCAGTTGTTGTCGCCCTGAATCGGTTGGTAATCGTTATGGTTATGCAAGGTCGTCCGCACCGTGCCAGGGTAGTGGACTTCAGCGATATCTATTTCGAAGCCGTCTTCAGTAACTAGCCAGAAAGCATTGTTGATGCCGGTGGCATTTGCTATTTTCATTCGAGCTTCGAAAAAACCAAATTTTTGCTTGAAGTTGCTCCACATTGAACCCGTCGACCAGCGTGCCCGGCAGTTAGTAGCAACTTCGGTGCGGAGCTTAAGCACGCCAGTTTTCACACTAATGTTCTGAGGGCGTCGACAGGATTTGAGTGCCGGATTGTCGTCGGTCTGAAGCAACCATTTGTCGTTTAACTCCTGGGGCTCACTAAAATTCGTCGAGTAAATGACGTTGCGACCACCATGACGAAATTTATTGATAAGAGCGCGGTCAGCCACGGTCACATCTCGACGCATGCCCCAAGCCCTGTTGGGACTGCCCCAGGTAGGCGGTCCCGACGGTGTGGCAGATTCCGCCGGAACGGTCGCGACTGTTGAAATGGCTGCTGAAATTGCCCAGCAAACTATGAAAGCCATCAATTCAAGAACCGATAGTCGATGTATGATGCCGGCCTCCGTCTGACAAAGAAATCATAGCGTGTTTGCAAATCGCTAACTAAAGTTGATTAACTTGGCTTAGCCTGATAGTCTGACACGCATTCCCACAGGAAAACAGGAAGCGATCGCGACGCTGCTGGCAATCAGCTGCCAGCAATCAGCTGCCAGCAATCTGTTGAAGCCAATCTAGTGACAGCGATCAGCTGTGAGCCATCACAAGAGCGCGATCCATTGACAAGCGACTCGTAAATTTGTCCGCACCGGAGGTAACCATGATTTCTACTAAAGCATATGCAGCCCACTCTGCAACCGAGCCCCTGAAGCCATTTGTAATCGAGCGCCGAGAACCAAAAGAGCACGATGTTCTCTTAGAAATCAAGTTTTGCGGCATCTGTCATTCGGATTTGCATCAAGCGCGCAACGAGTGGAAAAACAGCACGTATCCGATGGTGCCAGGACACGAAATTGTCGGTATCGTCACCAAAGTCGGCTCTGGCGTCAGCAAATTCAAAGTTGGCGATCAAGTCGGCATCGGTTGCTTCGTTAATTCATGTCGCGAATGCGAACCGTGCAAATCCGGCGAAGAGCAATACTGTCAAAAGACCGCATTTACTTATAACAGCCTGGACAATGGTGTCACCACGTATGGTGGTTATTCCAATCTGATCACTGTCGATGAAAAATATCTTTTGAAGATTCCCAAAGGTCTGAGTCTCGACGGCGCGGCACCGCTTCTTTGCGCTGGCATCACGACCTACAGACCGCTAAAACACTGGGGTGCGGGCCCGGGCAAGAAAGTGGCGGTGATCGGGCTGGGTGGGCTCGGACATATGGCTGTGAAAATTGCCAAAGCGATGGGAGCCGAGGTGACCGTTCTCAGCCGGGGTACAAAAAAGAAAGACGATGCTCTCAAACTCGGCGCTGACAAGTTCGCCGCCAGCGACGACGAGAAAGGCATGAGCAATCTGGCTGAGACTTTTGATCTGATCATCGATACTGTCTCTGCAGAACACGACATTGACACATTGCTCGGCACACTTAAGCTAGGCGGAGTGTTCGTCCTCGTCGGCGTGCCACCGGAAGGCGTTAAGTTCAATGCGCACAATCTGATTGCGAAACGCAGAATCTTCGCTGGTTCGATGATCGGCGGCATTGGCGAGACCCAAGAGATGCTCGATTTTTGTGCGAAGCACAATGTGGTTTCGGAGATCGAACTGATCAAGATTCAAGAGATTAACGAATCGTACGAGCGCATGGAAAAAGGCGACGTGCGCTATCGATTCGTCATCGATTGTCTTTCGCTGAATTAGAGCTTATCTATTACGCGCCAGGCTTCGACTTAATGCTGACGTCCATTCCGCTTGCACCAATCGATTGCGAATAATCGATTGTGCCGATCGGGTGTCCGTCCATGCCGAATATTTTTGTTTCAACGGTCTTTGTCTTGTGGTCTTCGTCTTCGTAGCCCAAAAGCATGGGAACGAATCGCGAAGAGCTGTATTGCACATTGACTGCAAGGCGCGCAATCTGCTCATTGCCTTTGTATAAAAAACCATTGCAAGACTCGGTTTCAATATCAGGCGAAGTTGCCGACTGTGTCCCCTCGCAGACCAGTTTCGTTTGCTCGCGTTGCCCATTCACCGGGTTGACCATGGTGTAGTCCTGGTTGTAACGACCGCCCATGGTGAACAGACCTTGCGAGGAAACCAGCTTGCCGGTGGCAGACAAATGAGTCAAGTCATTGTCAGCCAGACTCGCGGACTTCATGGCAATGTCATTAATGTTGAGCCAATTCACCGGATTTAAATAACTACCCAAATTACCGGTAGGAGTAGCATCAGTCATGGCCCGCATCGTCTGTGCGCTGGAAGTGTCGTGGTCTCTAACGGTCAATCCAAATACAGCAGGCTTAACATCCACATGCTGACTGCTGTAGGCGGCATTAACTCCTTCGCTTACCAATTTGCTGATCGCTTGCTGATTGAGCAAGTCGCCGACTGGTTCGAGTCTCATACTAGGGGTGTCAGCCATGACAAGCGCTCCAATGCTCTCACTAAAGTTTCTAGAGCAAATATTAGAGCTGGCATCGGCCGTTTAGACAATGGGTAAAGTACGAAACCGAAAAAGCCTAACAACTATTGTGGAGTTTTGAAGTGCTTGACGCGCACTAGCGTGTGCAGCATAAGGGCGCACTCGATCATGTCGCCGCCGGGACTGAGCACTGATACTGTTGC
>CAJCHQ010000111.1 GCA_903970295.1 Bryobacterales bacterium | reverse complement strand
GATTCAGCCCGCCGCTCGAACCGCCACAGCCTGCGAAACAAATTGCAGAAGAAAGAAGTATCGAAATCATTGTCAATAGATTTCTTTCTCGGTGAAATCGAAACATCTTTTTCCTCGTCGCGGTCGTGCCGTTGTCTTTGCTTGCGCAAGAGTGACTTTAACTATTATATAGGCGACTAGGCGGGACGGATGTCGTTTGCTCTTCGTATTTGCAGACTGGAAATGCGGGGCAGGACATAATTTCTCCGAATTCTCCCTGTCGTCTGAGCAGTTCGCTGCCGCAGTCGGCACAATAATGTTTTGCACCATTGAGGCGGGCGGCGGCGCCACTCAGTCCGAAAGAGTCGACAATTTCGCTGACAATGGCTTTGCCTGTGAGGCGCCGCATATGTTCAGGGCGACCGGCGAGATGGGCAACCGCATGACCGGCGAGATGGGCAGCCGCATGATAAGCGGAATCACCGGAGCGATGGCTGGCTCGATTGAGGATATTCAGACTACCTTCCCAAGCTATATTTTGATCGATAACCGCGATTTTCTGGTGCATGCCACGGCGCAAATGGACGGTGCAGCCCAGTTCTTCGAGCATCTGGATGCCGCGTTCGGCCGATTCGACGAGCACGGAGTTGTAAGTAGTCGATGGCCGCGTGAAAATGGTCACGTCTATGCCTTTGCTGACCGAAGCTCTTAGTTGGGGAAGCAGTTGTTCGACGCCGCCCAGAGAAAGAAATGGGCTCATGATCATTATGTTTTGCGAAGCGGCTTGCAAATCCTGGCTCAAGTTTTGCCAAAAGGGGCTTGTCGCCTCTTCTGCACGGTCTTCCTCGTTGACCAGAAACTGGGTCAAGAACTGCAAAACGTTCAGGCGAGCGCCCTCATGGTCGAAAATCGAAAGAACTCTCCGGAGCAAACGTTCTTTTGAAATTGCTTCGAAGTAGTCTTTGTGCGCGACCAGATAAAGTTTTTTGCGACCGCTTGTCATAGCTACGTTCAGGCTCACCGGTCGGTTCGACTGATCGCGGTTGTGGTCGAGAAAGCCGGCGCGCATACCGGGAGAATCAACAGTATCAAAAATTATGATGTCCCGTTGTCGGTACTGAGAACCATGAATCGTGTCAACGGAGACAGTCAAATCCCACTCGTCCAGAATTTTTCTAATCATTTCGCATTGCAAGCGATAGGGAGTGATTATGCCCAGATCGGCCGAACGATTATGCTTCATGATTGAACTGGCAATGGAAGCACTGATCAAGGCATTGATCAAATTGAATGCACTGCCATCATTGGTTTTGGCGGCCCAGGGTTTGAGCGTAGATACGTCAGCCAGAACCAACGGAGAAATTCCGCTCAAGCCGTCATCGAGAGTAAGTTTGCTTGTGCTGCGGGCATTTTGCAAATAGCCGCCGTAAAATAATTCATCGGCAACGGCCGCTATTTTCTGGGTCATCGAATATTGTGTATCTAACATGACCACGCGTGGATCGGCGTTAGCTGCGTGGGCGGAGCTAATATCGAGATGATGGAAAATACTGCGATTGAGCCATTTGAGCGCGCCTTCGTCGTTGCTTGTAGGTTCTGGTGCAAATTGATTGAAGTCACCAAATAGGGTGCAATAAAGTTTGCTCTTGCTGATCGCCCAGAATAAAGTCGGCAAAGCCACTCTATTCACTTCGTCGACAATCAAAACATCGAAGTCTGGCAGATTTTCTAGCTGCAAAGCTTTGACAAACGTGGTAGCCACCAAACTTGCTTCGCTCAAAAGATACTGCTCGAATCTGTTGTTTTCATCGCTCTTATTTTTCTGGCCAATTGCTCTTGCCGCCGTCAGTGTATCCAGAGTGATATCACATGCAACCATGCGCTTTTCCAGCATTTCTTTGCGAGCCTTGATCCGTGATGCTTCGCTTGTGTAGTTCTCATGCAAGCGCAAATACTCTTTAAGCAATATGCTTTGTTCTTGCTGCAGTGTGTTCAGTTCTAACTCCCTGTACTGGTCAGTAAGCTCACCTCTGCTTATTTCTAGTCTGGCTTCGTCTTTTTCGATGGTTTCCAAAAGATCGAGCAGTTGGTCAGTTTGCTCATTCCCAGCTTTACTTGCGTGCTGCTCGAGTAAGGCCTTGCGTTTGTTTTCGATTGAAGTGCGTTCTTCGTAGTAACGAGTGATCTCTGCCTTAGGATAACGATTGAGGAGCTTCTCACTATTGCACACACCCAGCCTGAGAATTTTCCCGTCTTTGTAAAAGCTGTTCTCGGTCTGCGCGCAAATTGCTGCAACGGCACAATCGACTGAACTGTTTGAATTTGAAAGAAATAGAACGCGTCTGCCGGCTTTCAAATGCGCTTCAACGGCGCAGGCGATCGTGATAATTTTGCCGGTTCCCGGTGCGCCCCAGACGAGAGCAAGTGATCTATGGAAGGACGTCTCGATTGCCTCTTTCTGCGATTGATTGGGGGGATTGTCGACCGTAAAATGATATTGGGCAGAGTGTTTTTCTAAAACTTCTGATTTGCCAGCGAAAGCGTCAATACTCGAACGGTAAATTTGGTCCAAGCTCTCATTTCCGGCTTGGTTCTCGGTTGTCGTTTGCGCGAATCGAGACTGGAGTAACTGCCAAAATTTTGCCGGGTTGGTTAGTAAGCTTGCTTCCTTGATCGTCTCGCCCAGGTCCGCGGCCACTGAAATCAGGATTTGGCGTTCCTGCGAGGTGACGGCCCGGCAATCCAAGTGACGGCGCCCGCCTGGCCCGTTTAATGTGATTGAGCCTAGCGTGTCATCCTCCAGGTCGATTATCTTGCCCAAACCAAATTGGTAGAGAAATTCGCCGCCAACGGCGCGCAGCCGCGTGCCTTGCGAGAGTTTGAGCGACAATTGCCCAATACCGGAAAGTGCCTCTATCTCAGACTCAATCGCCTGAGCGAATTGATCTATATAGTCTGAAGCCAACAGTGGCGAGCGAGCGGCAGTCAATTCTTCGCGCATTGTCATCGGTATCGGGGATGGTCTAAGTTGTATATGCCCCTTTCGAATGCGCCGGTAGAAGGTCAACTAGAAATCTTTGTCGGTGGTGTTCGATTGCTGTTCACCAGGCAGCACCCGTTAGTACCAGGTAAAATTAAGCGACCTGACCGCCCTTCCGCGCGGCAATCTAGTGGAGTACCGCAAATGTCCGACCGCTCAACGAAAAAGCGTAAGTCAGGGACCGGGGTACGTCCCGTCTCTGCCGAAAGAAGGGCCTCTCAGCCGAGTCATGGCAAAGCTGTCGTCGTGGTCTACGACAAAGAAAGTTTGGTTCAGGAGGAAGTTACGGACCTAAAGCAGATTGATCAACTCAAAGGCAAAAATAAAGTTCTTTGGATCAATATCATCGGCTTGGACGATCCCGCTCTCAATAAGAAGGTTGCTGAGTTTTGCAATTTGCATCATTTGGCTCTGGAGGCTGTGGTCAATGTTCAACAACGTTCGCGACTGGAGCAGTATGGCAACGAGAATCTACTGATCGCGCACTTCATACAGTTGCACGAATCTTTGCAGACTGTTCAAGTCGGACTATTTATCAGTCGAGAATTTCTCGTCACCTTTCAGCATGGCGCTAAGGATGTTCTGGGTCCGGTTTGGGATCGTTTGCAGAAAAACCAAGGACTGATTCGCCAATCTGGAAGCGATTATTTGGCTGCTGCCATTCTTGAAACTATCCTATCCAGCTACTTTCCCTGCCTTGAGAATTATGGCGAGAAGCTCGAAAGTTTAGAGGATCAGATAATCGATCGTCCAACGCGAGACTCTGTTGCCGAAATTCATCATATCAAGCGAGACCTGCTCGCAATTCGTCGAGCTGTGTGGCCATTGCGAGAGGCAATCAACACGCTGATACGTGATTCTGCTGCCTTTTTTGGTACCGAAGCGCTGATACATCTGCGTGATTGCTACAGTACCTCGGTACAAATTGTCGACTTTCTCGAAACTTATCGTGAGTTGGCATCAGACCTTATGGATATGTATCTTTCCAGTGTCAGCAACCGGATGAATGAAGTGATGAAAGTGTTGGCAGTGATCACAACGATTTTCGTGCCATCAGGTCTGATTGCCAGCATTTATGGAATGAACTTTCATACCGAGAAATCACCCTGGAACATGCCTGAGCTAAGTTGGTACTACGGCTACCCTTTTGCTCTCGGACTGATGTTGTTGGTCTCAGTAACGATTATCATCATCCTTAAATTCCAGGGCTGGTTGGGAGAAAAACCGACTTTTGGCGGTGACCGGTAAATTTATCTGATGTCAGATTTTCCCCGGGCTAGGTTTAGGGAGCCACTCCCGCCTTCCGCCAAGCGTACCGATATCGGTACGCTGCCAAATTTGAAATGGCAAGCTCATTAATATTACCCTTGGCAACCCGTGGCGCCGCAGCTGCTCTGATTCTGTGATTGATAGCCTGATTACGTGCGGTTCGGGACCGGCGAATGCTTGGCTTTGATCGCGGGTACCGAGTTGACATTGGTCGCGGGTGATTCAGTTTTTTTTTCCGCTCGCCGAACGTGCTCGTGGATCATTGCATCAACCAGTCCAACGAATAGCGGGTGCGGATTATCGGGTCGAGACTTCAGTTCTGGATGGAATTGCGAAGCAAGGAAGAATGGGTGGTCGGGTATTTCGATCATCTCCACCAATTTACTATCTGGGGAAATGCCGCAGAAGGAAAGTCCGGCTTTAGCCAGTTGCTCGCGCAGTTCGTTATTCACTTCATACCTGTGCCTGTGTCGTTCCCAGATCACGGACTCTCCATAAACCTGGGCAGCCTTCGAGCCCGCCTTAAGGTTGCACGGATAACGACCCAAGCGCATGGTGCCACCTTTAAGTGTGACATTGTGTTGATCTGGCATTAAATCGATAACCGGATAGGGACTATTCGGATCAAATTCTGTTGAATGAGCTTTTTCCATGTTCGCTACATTCCTGGCAAAATCGATCACGGCGATCTGCATACCCAAACATAAACCTAGGTAAGGTATACGGTTTGAGCGCGCGTAAGCACTTGCCTGTATTTTGCCTTCGATGCCGCGGTCGCCGAAACCACCCGGGACAACAATTCCATCTACATCGGAGAGGTATTCTCCGGCGCCGTGTTTCTCTACATCTTCCGAAAGCACCCATTTGATGTTCACGGCGGCGCCCAGTTTGGCGCCGGCATGTTTTAGCGATTCGACAACCGAAATGTATGCATCCCCAAGCATCACGTATTTGCCTACGATTGCCACGGTCACTTCTTTGGTCGGGCGCTTGATGCGCTCAACCATCTCTTTCCACTCGGTCAGGTCGGGTGTGTTGTTTGGCATGTGCAATCGCTCGAGCACTTTGTTGGCGAGCCCTTCTTGCTCCAAGAAAATCGGCACTTCATAAAGATGTGTGACATCTTTGCATTGGATTACTGCGTCGATGTCGACGTCGGTAAAAAGTGACAACTTCTCTTTGATGGAAGAAGAAAGCAGCCGCTCAGTACGACAGACTAGAATGTCTGGCTGAATGCCCTTCCCCCTCAAAGTTTCGACCGAATGCTGCGTCGGTTTTGTCTTTAATTCGTTAGTTGTGCGCAAATTCGGTATAAGAGAAGTGTGTATATAACAGCAGTTGTCTCGACCAACATCTTTGCGCATCTGACGGATTGCTTCTAAAAAGATCAGGCTTTCGATATCGCCCGCGGTGCCACCCACTTCGACAATTACTACCTCGGCTTGAGAATGCTGAGCGGCCTTTCGCAAGAAATTCTTGATTTCATTAGTCACATGCGGAATCATCTGCACTGTGCCGCCTAGATAATCACCGCGGCGTTCTTTTTCTAAAACGCTCTTATATATGAATCCAGCCGTCACATTGTTCATACGGCTGAGGTCTACGTTTATAAATCGTTCATAATGACCGAGGTCCAGGTCGGTTTCGGCTCCATCTTCAGTGACGAAAACTTCTCCGTGCTGGTAGGGGCTCATAGTCCCAGGGTCGACGTTTAGATAGGGGTCGAGTTTGACAATCGTTGTGGAGATTCCGCGGGATCTGAGCAATCGCCCCAGGGAAGCTGCGATTATTCCCTTCCCCAATGAAGAGACAACTCCACCAGTAACAAAGACATACCTGGTGTTCATATCGCCTCCAATTGATTGATGCCCGCGATCATTCATTACTATAAGCGATCCGCAAAGCGAGCGAAAGCTGTTATTTAGTACGTTTCAACGAAATACAGATCGACACCCGAAGCTATCGTCAAATTAGCTTCTGTATATCTAGCCGCTGGATGCCTGTGGGCGGGCGGTTCTAAATCTTTGGTACGCTGAAAAATGTATCTTCTTTTTCCGGTGCGGTCTTTAGCAGCACCTCATGACCGGCTGGAGGCACGATTTCGTCCTCGCGCATGACATTAAGAACCGGCAAGGCATGCGACATCGGTTCGATGCCCTCAGTGTTTATTCCGGCAAGCTGATCAAAATATTCAATTATCTTAGACATTTGATCGGTATATGTCTCCCTCTCCTCGGCGGAGAGAGTAAGCCTTGCCAGCTTGGCCACGTGCTCGACTGTCTTGATTGTTATCATTCTGCGGTTTTCCGATCTGAACTCTTAAAAAACATACGGAAGAGGATATCGCCTTCTCGGACCAATCCGCAAGTGACTTGAAACGGGCGGCGGCGACTCTTTTTTAACTGGCTGGCGGTTTTTCTCGTGCCTGGTCAGTTCCAGCCGGGGTTGGTTTTGCGTCGGGGGGCGCCGGCTCACTTTTGGTCTGCGCGACTTTAAGGTCGGTTTTAGCTCCTACTGAAGCGACCTTGCCCTTGGCGTGCGCTGCCTCAGCTTCAGCCACTTTAGCCTCAGCTTGACTGGGCTTCGCGTCTACTTCGATTTGCTTCTTCTCTGCCTGCGTGTGCTTCATCAACGATGGGGAGTCTGGATGTGGCAATGCGGTTGTTTTGTCTTCAAGGACGGCTTCGCAGCTTGCTACTTCTGGATTCTGTTCGATCGGCTTGGACTTAGCGATTTGAGCGAGACGGGCGCTTTCTAACAATTCTGCTTTTTCAGTCCTCAAAGCTTCTTCCTTGGCTAGGCTCATAATAACGTTCTCTTCGTTGTGTCCTTTGTTATGAGCCCACTCGATCGCTTTGGCTTTTTGCTCGGCCTCAGCGATGGAGTCAGATTGCCGAGTTGCAGTTGTCGGCTGAGACTGTGGATTGGTAGCGGAACTGCTAAGGTTTGGGCTGCCGGTAATTTTTTCATCACTACGCTTGCGCATTGGTGAAAGAACGAATTGCACGATGCGGGCAACGATGTTTGGTTCTTCGTGTGCGGGCGGGGCGTGTTCCTCGGGTGGATAAAAAGTATCGAGCATGACTTTGATAGAGGCAGCGACC
>CAJCHQ010000110.1 GCA_903970295.1 Bryobacterales bacterium | reverse complement strand
AATCCCGGTTGAAAGATTCATAACCAGGCTACCGACGACTATCTGAACTTCATCTGAGGACGGTCCTATCTGTGGCTTATCGAAGCCACGCAAAACACCTCTTATACGAGCAACCAATTCTCTCGGCGAAAATGTTTTGGGCAAATACACATCCGCGTCTAGTTCTAAACTTTCTATACGTACCAGCTCCGCACCTGAAGTCGTCAACATCAGAACGCGAATTTGTTGCTCGTCGCGCAATTTTTTTAAGACTCTGAATTCCTGTAAGGCTGGCAGCATCTCATCTAGAACAATTGCGTCCCAGGCTTTTGCGCGGGCTACATCAAGAGCTGCTAATGCATCGTGTACCAGAGCAATCTCATAGCCAAATCTAGAAAGATAGTTTGAGATCAAGCGGCAGAATCTGACATCATCGTCGATGATTAGAAGCCTGGGTCTTTCACCCACTCCTGTATGAGTAATTCTATTATTTGATTCTGTATTCATGATACTCGCTAGGGAAATTCCGGCTGCTTCAATTCTGCATGCACTTATCGGTGTTAAATGGACCCAATGGGAGATTGTTTATTCCATACAAGCGCCCGACCGGATTGTCTGCCCAGTTGTATCTCACAAAGCAAGGACGAGAAACATCTCGGTTGTTTAATACCAGATGCCCATCGATGATTTTGACTGATGCTTTTCTGAACTTCCTCGAATGTCCAGCAATTTCAAAACCCAGGATTTTTGAACGCGATCGAAATGAAGATAACTGAACATCGAACAAGCAAATGAGCTTTTGATGTACGCGAATGACCTTCACCAGCCGTGGACTTGTAGCACTCCTCGTGTTGCCTCTTTGAAAAGCTTTTATCAAGACCGCCAGTCGATGCGCGATAGCTTTTTTTTCGGGGGGATGAAGCCCAGCGGCTCCGCCGGCTGTATCTGTCGTAACTACTAAAAAAACATTCTTAAGCCGAGTTGCACTCTGCTGCGCTTCTCTTACGGTTGCCCACGAACACGCCGGAACCAAATATGGTGGGTGGCTATAGGAAGGTAACTGCACCAAATAGATCGGCAATTGGCAATTGTGCCACTCGCTTCGAAGTTGACGAATAAAAAGTTTTAGTAGTGCACCATAATCCTTTGCGTTAACCAGATTCGATTCGCCTTGATACCATACAACGCCTTTCACTGGTAACCTGATTAAGGGTTTTATCAGCTGTTCGTAATTAGAACCCGGACTGAATTCGCGAGGAATATAAGAATTGCGAAACACTATAGGATTTTTCGACGATATGAAGGACTCTATGGGTGCACCAGCACAAGGGCACGACATGATACCCACTGGCACTCTGCTCGATTGCGCCAGTTCAACACCGCATAGAAATGGAATAGCTTGCTGGCCACCCGCAATCGCCTTACTTATTTTGCGCCATGATGTTCCTTTGTATTTCAACTTTCTTTTCAGGAGCACTGGGAGTTGATAATACATAGTCAGAGGTAAATGCTCCAATCCTTTAAAGTTTGAGAATTTACTATCTGTCAGGCTGATTGGAATAACCATGTTGGACTGACCGGAAAAGAGCCAGACATCACCGCATGCAATTCTGCTTACTTTGGTGCTGTTTTGCCCTTTAGCAGTCAGCGTATAACCCGACCCCGCCTTGCACGAGCGAAACCGAACGAGCCATTTCCCCGTCGCGTCTGCTAGTGTGCGACATCTCTGTCTTGCAAATTCAACCGACACATGTTCAAA
>CAJCHQ010000109.1 GCA_903970295.1 Bryobacterales bacterium | reverse complement strand
TTATCTGTTTCTGGTCTATATTCCGATGCCGATTATCGGCAAGGCAATTGGTGCACCGGCTAGTTTCGTCTTTATGACCGCCTGTTTAGGCATAATTCCATTAGCCTGGTTGATGGGCAAGGCGACCGAATACCTGGCCGATCGCATGGGCGCCGGTCTGGGCGGTTTACTCAATGCCACTTTTGGCAATGCCTGCGAATTGATCATTGCTTTTGCCGCTCTCAGGGCCGGCATGATCGACGTCGTCAAAGCATCTTTGACTGGTTCTATCATCAGCAATATTTTGCTTGTCCTCGGTTGCAGCATGCTGGCCGGCGGGGTGCGCTATGAAATGCAAACCTTCAACCGGACCGCCGCCACGACTTCGGCCACACTTTTGGCACTGGCCGCAATCAGTTTGTGTGTGCCTGCCGTTTTTCATTTTTCAGCCGCGCATACGGGGCGTCTGATTGAAGAAAAGTTGGCTTTAGCGATCGCCGTCATTCAATTTATAACGTACATTCTCAGTCTTATTTTTAGTTTGAAAACACATAAGCAGCTTTACGGGGGCGGCGAAGCCGACTCGGAAGGCGAAGAAGCAATTGGTGTGACAGGCTGGGGCGTGAAGAAATCGGTGATCATTCTCGTCGTCGCTACTGTGCTTGTCGCCGTGCTCAGCGAATATCTGGTCGACGCCGTGGAAGAAACGGCAGCCAGTCTTGGCATGACCAAATTGTTCATCGGCGTCGTGCTCGTGGCCATAGTCGGCAATGCCGCTGAACATTCAACTGCCGTTTTGATGGCGCTCAAGAACAAAATGGATTTGTCGATTAACATTGCTCTTGGTTCGGGCAGCCAGATTGCCTTGTTCGTGGCACCGATGATGGTTTTCGCCAGTTGGTTTCTGGGCAAGCCGATGAATCTCTGTTTTACCGAAGTTGAAATTCTGGCTGTGGTGGTATCAGTGATCATCCTTTCTTTTGTTGCCACCGATGGTGAATGCAATTGGTTGGAAGGCGTTCAATTGCTTGCCACCTATGCCATTCTGGCTGCCGCATTCTATTTTAGTTGACCAGTTCAGTTGGCCAGTTCAGTTGACCAGTTCAGTTGAAGCAGGACAGACTTTTCGCCCAAACTTTTTCGCAGCAGTTGTTGGAGGTTCTTTTGCCTGAATTACCAGAAGTCGAAACGGTTTGTCGGGGTCTGAGGGCCAACATTCTGGGCGATGCAATCAAATCCGTTGAAGTGCTGCGCAAAGAGTCGATCGGCTACCCATCAGTCGGCGAATTCGAACGAACTGTTCCTGGTCACACCTTTGAAGATGTGAGCCGACGGGGTAAATACATCCTCATTCATATGAGCGGACAATCGGGACTGGCTGTTCATTTGCGTATGTCGGGCAGGCTTTTGCTCGTAGAAAAAAAGAAGCCAGCCAAATTTCTGCGTGTGCGCATGCAGCTCAAAAGTGGGCGCGAATTGCAGTTCGAGGATATGAGAGTATTTGGTCGCATCTGGTATATTCCACCCGGAAAAACATTCGCCGAGATTATACCGACTCTGGCTGAACTCGGTCCTGAACCTCTCGAGGGACTGACCGGAGTGGCCTTGCAAGAAGTTTTCGCCAGGCGCAAACAAGCGATAAAATCGGCACTACTCGATCAGCGACTCCTGGCCGGGGTGGGTAATATCTATGCCGACGAATCTTTGTTTCATTCCGGCATCCATCCGCTCAGTGCGGCTGGTTCGCTGAAATTGAAAGAATTGGAGCGGCTGGCTGAAGAAGTCAAAAAAGTTTTGACTCGGGCGATCGAACTTGGTGGTACGACTTTCAGCGACTTCACAAGCAGTCAAGGTGTGAATGGTAACTACCAACATGATGCCTGGGTCTATGGACGCACCGGCAGCGACTGCCGGATTTGTACGGCGACGATTGTGCGGGTGAAAATCGGCGGTCGCTCATCTCATTATTGTCCAGGTTGCCAGCCCAAAAGGCGCGTGAGAAAAGGAATTTAAATGGTATGGCAAAAGTCCTGTCGCGGCAGGGCAACAATGGGTGTGAAAACGAATGCCTTCCTTCTCTGTCTATTGGCGATTGCAGCAGCGCCTGGAGGCGTTTTGGGGTACGCCTCTGCGTCAGGTCAAGACGTAGCTCTGCAACCGGCTTTGACATTACCTGGTAAACCAACCATTCCCTCCTCTCAGCAATCCAATCCTGTAACCGAACCGAGAGACAGCACCGATCAAGGTCCGAACTCCGACTCAGGCGGTGCTTCAGAGCTTTCGCGCAAGGCTGATGAGGAAGCCAAGCGATCCGCTCAGTCACTGCGAATTGAGAGACTAGTCGCTCTCGGCAAATTGTGGGCTTTGATCAAATATTTTCATCCCTATCTAGCCTACAAGACGATTGATTGGGATGAAGCTTTTGCTCAAGCAATTCCCGAAATCAAGCTTGGCGATAGCGATGAAACATACCGTTCCGTCGTCGAACAAATGCTAAGTGTTTTGCGCGACCCCGTCACGAGAGTTTTCCATGCTGGTCAAATCGACGGCATCAATGGTGTGGTAGACGTCGTTCCTGGTCCCGACCAAGTTTCGAGCACGGAGCGTGGCGCATCCAAACATTTGTATCCACTCGTTGAAAAAACCAGAGACGGCATCTTTGTCATTCACTTTGCCAACTGTAATGAAACAGAGCCGCAGGCAAAGAAGGAATTGGCTGCGGTCAACCGAGATTTGCCTGGCGCTCGCGGATTGGTATTAGATCTGCGTGGCGAGAGCGGTGCATTGTCTGCGCAAACTTTGTCTCGCCTGATCGACGAATCCGGCTTGCAGGAGACGCTTGTGGCTTTCAAGGTCCAGCCGTTCGCGAAACGCTCGCGTATCCACTTTGGGTACAGGGCGGATAAAGGGCTAAGCAACGATCAATTTTATTCAGCGTTCAAAGTAACCGATGTTCAGTTCCCGCCCACTGAGCAACTTGCGCTTCAGCAACCTTTATCGAAGGCAACGAGATTAGCGTTCATTATAGATGCGAATTCGCATCTGTCTGATCTGGGTGTTGCCTTGCAGCATGCTGGCTGGGCCTATATCGTGGCTGAGCCCGATTTCGACGAGTCCAATCTTGTCGCAGTCCGCCCTCAGGAAATGCCAGGTGGCTTGGTCGCGCGAGTGAGATTGAGCGAAATAGCATTTAGAGACGGCACATTCGGTTTTCACCCGAATCTAGTGGTTAACCTCGACAAAGACGCGAATCTAGACGCAGCCTTGCAAAAAGCTTTAGTTTGGGTGCGTGGAGGTGATACTGCCAGTGGTGTTGATAGTCGCGCAGAAAATGAAAGTGGTCCAGGCCCAGCGAAGGAGGCTAGAGCGGTTGCTTCTGCCAGTTCCAATCGCTTCCCAGATGAAGCCTATCGCATTCTCGCCGCTTTCAAGATCTGGGCGGTCGTCAATTACTTCTCTCCTTACAAGGACCTGATGCCAGGCTCATGGGACACGATCTTGGCTGAATCTATCGCCACGTTCCAGGTGGCTCACAATGAAAAGGAGTATGCTCTCGCCGTGGCCCATATGGTGTCTTTTGTTCACGACTCGCATGCTTTCGTCGCTGCCGATGCTTTGTCTGATTATTTTGGTCATGCCCAGCCGCCCTTTGCCTGCCGCTTTATCGATCATCAACTGGTGGTGACAAAATATCTGGACCAGCTTGCCGGTGAAGCGAGTGGCGTCAAAATCGGTGATGTGCTCCTTGAAATAGACGGACAACCGGTGCAAATGCATGCCGCCCGTCTCGCCCAGTTCCTCTCTGTATCCACGCCACAAGCATTGGCTACGAAAATTAGCGAGCGCATATTTCGTGGCACTGACTCATCGATGTTCAACCTGACCCTTGAAGATCGTACCGGCGCAAAAAGAACTCTTTCTGTATTGCGCAAATGGGATTGGCCGAAGGCGCAGCCGTCCGACAAAGAAATCATGCGCTTTTTGCCTGGCAATATCGGTTATGTCAACCTCGATCTTTTGCCAAGCAACATGGTCGATACGATGTTTGAACGCTTCAAAGATACGAAGTCAATTATTTTTGACATGCGTGGCTGCCCGCATTCGACTACCTTATCGATCGCACAGAGATTAGCACGCAAAGAAGATATTGCCGCGGCGAAATTCATCCAACTGATTTTGATGGAACCTAGTGGCCGCTCTGGAGATTGCATCTTTCAAAATCAAAAGCAAGAGCTAGTGCAGCTGATACCCAGGTCATCCCAGCCCAAATATCAAGGTAAGACAGTGCTCTTGATCGATGGCCGAACAGAGGGTGCTGGTGAACACCTGGGACTGTTTCTCAAGGCAGCCAACGATACAGTTTTCATCGGCTCGCCGACCGCTGGATGCGTGGGCACGGCCACTGACTTTTATGTGCCGGGCGGTGTCTTGATCGGACTGGCTGGCGAAGCGGTCGTCTTTCCGGATGGTAGGCAAGTTCAACGAGAAGGTCTGGTACCGGATGTTGTTGCACGCCCGAAAGTTCTTGGTCTGCGCTCGGGTAAAGATGAGGTGCTAGATAAAGCAATCGAGTATTTGCGCAGTGCAAATTCTGGCAGTTGAGAGCGACCTTTACCCATGATCACAACGCTGAACAGTTTGATAGTTCTCGGCTGGCCATGCCTTTGCTATCTACTCGCCCCTCGAGCAGGAATTCCATATCGGATGGCCGATTGGTTTCCAGCCAGATTGCTTTGGCTATTTGACGAAGCACACGAGGCTCGGGATAAGTGACGACATTCAGATCAGCCAGCGACCAGGCATTCAAGATCAGCAAGTATTTACCGCTGTCTTGCCTGCTGCATAATTTTTGCACTGAGGGCGAAAGCTTCTGGTAGGAATCGGCACTCATATAAATAAATCCCGCACACTGATTGCCGCTGTATAGAAAGAAAGAGGGATTGCTGTCCCACAGTCCCCAGATATTGAACAACGGCGCCACTGCGAAAAGCGCGATCGTCAGTGTTTGCATACTCGCTCCTTGCCACTTTAGAAGGCGTGCAGGAGTTTCAGACTCTTCGCCCCAGAAGAGTAGAATGACGAAGGCGACCATGAAAATATTCCATGGCCAGACAATCTGGTTGACTTTGTGTCCGATCGGACCGATGCAAGCAAGAATGAAAATATGCATGGCAATGCAAAAGACAATCGCTGGCAATCGAGTGCGCCGGAAGAAGAGAGCGAGACTCGCTCCCATCTCGATGAAAGGAACGGGCAGTGCTAGCATTTCCGCCGTTGAGCCATAGATGCCAGGCAACAACGGTTGCACGAACCAGGAGAAAGTTTCGGAGAAAAAACGGGCATTCAATTTCCAGAATCCGCTCCAGAAATAAGCAGAGGCGACGACTATGCGACAGCAGTCCAGAGCGCCCTCGACTTGATCTTCGCGACGCCAGTATGAAAGCAGGGCAAGCATGAACGACAATTGGTAAAGCCAGGTTTGGCATCGTGTGTAATCAGAAAGACAGAGAAACGCTGCCAGGATCAGGAATCCTGTCGTAAACCAACTTGGTTTTGATGACAGCCCGGCTGCTCCTAGAAAGGCCAACATCAGATCGAACAAAATGTTGCCGGCTGCGATAGGCACGGTGGCAGCCAGCGGCCACAAAGGCACGATTGGAAAAGTTCGTCCTTGACCGGTCCATAGAGTCGGGCACAAGAGTAATTCGACGATCAATGCCAGGGCTACTGCAAAACGCAGTCGCGAGGAGCGGGTTAGCTGAGAGCCGGACGTGACAATTCCTTTGTCCAACCGCGATTACTCCGATCAGGTTCTAAGATAATCGCCGATTACTACGATTTTGTCTCATTAATCGACTTGTTCGGCTAGTTGACTGATCGCATCTTCGTAGCCCAGGCGCATGAGCATTTTAGAATTCTGCGGGCTGATATCCAGCATGTTCAGTGCGATTTGGCTACGTGGTTGAAAAACTTTCAGGCCCAATTTGTATTGCAAGATTTCAGGCGACGAATTGTTTTTTATCAGCTTGTTGTATTCCTGCACGGTTCTGATGCCGTCACGGGCGGATGCATATAACAGAATATCGGCGCAGCGAGTCAGCACTTGCAGAATGTTACTGGGGCAACTGCCGTCATTTTCTGCCTGAACGAGTACCGTATAAATTTCTTTGGCTCCCATGTTGATTGCTGTTTGGATCGGCGTGTTACGCACAAGTCCCGAGTCAATCCACATCCCTTGCCCATTGAAACCTCTGGTCGGAAAAAGAATCGGAATCGCTGAAGCTGCCATCAAGACATCGACCAGATGCGGCAAAGATTCGATTTCGTCCGATGTGATCACTTTGGTCTGTAGCGTGCAAAGATCCGTTGTTAAAAAACCAACTTTGGTTTTGCTTTGTTTGAACGGCGCCAATTTAAGTTCTTTGTAGAGGGTCCGCTCCAGTGGTGCTGTGTCTAGAAGACCATGCCTGAGTCCGCCCATGACGTGTCGAATCTGTGAAAAATTCGGCATCTTGAACACATCGGTTGCCTGCAAGTTGACCCACAAATGTTCCAATCGCTCGAAATTTCCCTGAGCGATAAAGGCAGCATTGATGCCGCCGACACTTGTGCCGAATGCCAGGTCGAATTCCAGACCTTGCTCAAGCAATGCTTTGACGACGCCGACTTCATAAGCACCACGCGCGCCACCGCCTGAAAGGACAAGGGCGCGTTTTGGTCGGTCCGGAGAGGGGTCTCCCTGTTGAGTCGTGCCGCTGATAGTAAGCAAAGTGCACCTTTCTGCTAGACGAGAACTGTGGTTCCAGGCGCTCTCATCTATTATCTACTGTAGCTTAAACAAGCTGTTTCCGCTCAGTCTCTATCTATTTTTCGGCGCTAGCTTCTAATCCTTTAGTCGCCCTGGTTCGGCTCGATTGGATCAAGAAGCAGATCAAAGCTGGAATGCAGACGGCGATGAAGAAACAGAAGATATGCAAAACAGTGGCAAAAGCCAGAGCCAGATCTTTGTCGACGCCCGCGGTGAGGATAAGTCCCTGACTGACGAACAGATGGAAACCGCCCACAGACCCGGGTGACGGAATCAAAACGCCGGCATTGCCCACGGAGAAAACAACGAAACTCTGCAAGAGACTGACTTTGGATTGCAGATGAAAACTGAGGATCGCAAGATAGCAGTTGAGCCAGTAAAAGAACCAAATCAGCAAAGTAGAGGCGGCGATTGATGGATAATTCTTTTTGTCAGTCAAAGATTTGGTGCCGACTCGAAACTGCTCAGCCAGAGCCTCCGCTGTTTTTGCCACTTGCTCAGGGAGGCGGTTTTTGATGAACGGAATGGCGAGAATCCAGAGAATGAAATCGGCCATCCGCGGCAACAGAATTAATAAAGTCAGACTGCCAACAATCAGTAACACTCCGCCGCCCGTGAGAAAAGGCATTTGCTTCAAAAGTGCCGGCGGCAGAATCGGGATGCTCAAGCCGAAAATCAAACAAAGCATGGCAATATCGAGCAAGCGGTCGATGAACATGGTCGGTAAGACGCCAGCCCAGGGCAAATCTTCGCTTTTGGTAATCGAGACTAACCGGGCGACCTCGCCGCCACGTGGCAGAACAAGATTGACTGCATAGCCATAAATGACTGCGCAGAATGAATTCCAGAGGCAAAGTTTGCGGTCGGTCAGGGGGCGCAAGAGAATCAACCAGCGGGCTGCCCGCACTAAGTGGCTGATAACAGCCGACACGCATATCAAAAAAAGAAAAATCGGGTCCGCTTCTTTCGCATAGGACCAGACTTGATTAAAATCGCTTTTGCTGAACGCCAACCAGAGGAAAAAAGCTCCGAATGCCACCGCAGCAAGTTGTTTGGCGATTTTAGCTCCGCCTCCGGCAGGCTGTTTTTGGGTTGTCACTAGGTCGTTCATGTCGTTATCGGTCGGCGCGGTGTGTTGATCGTACCCGAGGAATGCTTTCTTTGAGTTAACTCGCGCGTTCTTGGGAACAATAATTTGGGGTCTCAAAGGCCTCGGCCTGGACTGAGTTCCTAAAGTTGGGCATAAGGTAAGGGGGAAGCTGACGTGATAGTCGGCCGATGGTGCTGTTCATATAACCCATCAGCAATAGGACGAATTGGAATCAATGGTCGGAAACATCATTATGGACCACGCGAAGACTCGAGTCTTGCTCATCGAGGATAACGGCAAAGATGCACATGCCTTGCATCAGGTGCTGAATGAGGCTGCTGAAGCCGGTTTTGCGATGGAACGGACGAACAAGCTGGCTAACGGGCTGAAACGCCTGACGGAAGGTGGTGTCGATCTCGTGGTGATGGATCTGGCATTGACTGGCGAGCGCGGCATTGAAGCATTCATGCGGGTTAAAGCTCTGGCCGGACACGTGCCGGTTGTCGTTATCGGCAGCAGCAATGAAGATCAAGATGCGGTCGAGGCGATCAAAAATGGCGCTCAAGATTATTTGCGCAAAAAAGGGTTGGACGCTCGCACTCTGATCCAATCAATGCGTCATGCGGTGGAATTGAAGCGTGCCGAAGAAGCGCTCAAAGAAGCAACTTCGAGACTCGATGCCGCAACCAGCCGCCTGGAAATATTGGCCAATGTCGACGCCCTCACTGAAGTCTTGAACCGGATCGGATTGGAGCGCGCTTTACAGAGTGAATTCAGTCGAGCCCAGAGGCAGGGATGGAATTTAGTTGCAGCTTTGCTTGATTGCGATGACTTCGATCGGGTTAATGCCACGCTCGGGCACGCCGTTGGCGATGTTGTCTTGAAAGAAATCTCGGGTCGTTTGCGCGATACATTGCGACCAACCGACCATATCGCCCGCATCGGCGGCGACGAATTTTTGATGCTCCTGCCGGATACGCGTCTGGCCGAGGGCATGCTGGTTGCTGAAAAAGTGCGCCTGGCCGTGGCTGAAAGTCCCTTGCGGTTGGCACAAGAGACGATTCGCGTAACAGCGAGCCTGGGTGTGCTGGCATTGCCATACGAGTTTTGTTCGATCGAAGAAGTGCTTTCGCTATGCCGACTGGCTGTGAGAGAGAGCAAGCTGTTGGGCAAGAATCGTGTTTCCAGCGGCGAAAAACATAAGCTCAATGAAGGTCCAGATAAGGAAGCGCTCTCGGAACTAACCGAAAAACTGCGCAAAGGCGACTGCTTCCGTGCTGTGTCGATGCCGATTTTCAAATTGGATGAAGTGAAAGTAGTCGGACATGAAATTCTCAGTCGCGGACCGGAAGGCGCCTTCGAAATGCCCGACGATCTCTTTCGGGTTAGCTGCGAATACAATCTTTTGACCATTGTCGATCTGCGGTGCTTGAAGACCTGTCTTGCCGCTTCAGCCTTGCCAAAGTTTGAATCCGATGTTCGTTTCCACGTCAATCTTTTCCCCTCGACCATTATCGATACGCCAATCGATCGATTGATGACACTTTTTCCGGATGATGGAAAGACGCGCGACTACTGTATCGAGATAAGTGAACAGCAATTTATTGGCGATCCGGCCTACTTGCGCGATCATGTTAATGCGATCAAGGAGCATGGCATTAAAGTTGCTATCGACGATGTCGGCTTCGGGCGCAGCTCACTGGAGAGCTTGATAATCCTGGAGCCGGATATCGTAAAGATAGATCGTAAGTATGTTACCGGTATCGCTGCCGAACCAGCCAAAGCCCGTTTACTCAAGCGACTTGTCAAAGTCGTCAACTCTCTCGGTGCCGAACTCATCGCTGAAGGTATCGAAGAGAAAGAAGAACTCGAGATGCTTATCGAGATCGGAGTCAACTACGGTCAGGGTTGGTATTGGGGCAAACCCGCCTGAATGTAACTGGCTAATCCGCAGATCCGCCAGGCTCAATTTAAGGCCGCTTGAAATATGAGCTGGAGCGATGCTTATCTTCTAGATATTGCCAATCTACTCGTTCCTGATCGGGAAACGGGTTCGGCTGCCAGGCAAACGACAATTACGGACCCTGCCACGGAAGCGACGATTTCCGCATCGTCCATCCTGTTATTTCTCAGGCTCAGTGCTATAGCGCTTCTTGATTTGGAATTTGCTGAAGCCAGTCATCTGCTTTCGACGTTCGGCTTTGATGCTTTGCCAATCGAGAAGTGGCAGGACTTGAGCCTTTTTCCGCTTAGCACTAATAGTGGTGGCCAACAATTGGCTGCGATTTATGGGCGCCTCCATAATCAGTTAAGCCAAAATATCTCGACGCGAGTTCCACTTGCTGCAGCGTTCAAGCTTATTGGTTTGTACGAGGCAATGCTCGATATCGAGCTAACGTTGAAAGACGCTGGATGGTGCGTTAAAAAGATCAACCACGCTCGTAAGCAAAGAGGCTGCTATTACACACCTGAACAATTGACGCGGGCGACAGCGGCGGCTGCATTGGACCGGCTTGTATCGCATAAAAAAGCAATCGCAAAAAGGAATTTGACGATCTCAGATTTTCTCAGCTGGAAGATCGTCGACCCGGCTATGGGCGCTGGTGCTTTTTTGGTTTGTGCGCTTGATTATCTACAGGCATTGATAAAGGCTCAATACGATCAGAATATTGAAGACGCTGCTGTGCAGGTTTGGGCAATCGCAGAAAATTGTCTTTATGGCGTCGACCTCGACTCGCTGGCAACGCAGGCTGCTCGCCTGACTTTATGGCTGTATTGCGCAAAAACATCTGGTCTGCAAAAATCTGCTCGCGGATTTCTCGAGTCGCATCTGAAATCTGGTGATTCTTTAATTTCGTGTTGGTCTGACCGGCTCGGCCCAGACTCAAACCCGGCTGATTTCGATTCCTGGTGTGCACGTTTCTTTTGGCCGTTAGAAGCAAAACAGGCGTGGTCTTGCGCGAAACAAAATGTCGAGGCGCACGAAACAATCGTCGAAGAGTGTAAGCGTCGGCATCAATTTTTCCATTGGGAGCTCGAATTCCCCGAAATCTTCACGCGCAGTGCACCGGGTTTCGACGCTGTCATCTCTAATCCGCCGTGGGAGATTGCCAAGCCAAATGCCAAAGAGTTTTTCTCAGCGATAGATTCTACTTACAAGGCGATTGGCAAAACCGAAACCGCTCTCGCGCAGGAAAAAATTTACTGCCAAGATCTTGCGTTGCAGGCGCAGTGGATGCGCGTCAATCAAGCGTACAAGGCGCGCGCAAGCTTCTTTAAAAACAGCGCTCCGTCGCCCGCTCCGTTGCAATCTCCGACGCATGATCCGACGCATGATCCGACGCCGCGTTTCGCGCGCCACGTTCTATATAGTGCGCAGGGAGTGTCTGATTTCAATGCTTACAAGCTTTTTCTCGAACTCGGCTTCTCTTTGCTCGAGACTGAAGGTTGTCTGGCAATGCTCACACCGGCAGGCATCTACACTGACAAAGGGGCGACGCAACTGAGACGACTGCTCATGGATAATTGTGATATCTATCAGCTGCGCTCATTCGTCAACCGCGATCGAGCGTTTGCCATTCACCCGTCCTTCAATTTTTGCATCGTTGCCTTGCAAAAAGGCATGCCCAAAGATGCTCTGTCGGTGAGTTTCAGTAATACAAATGGTGCGACTTTAGAGCAAACAGAGATGCCATCGATCTCGTATAGCAAAAAAGACGTGCAAATTTTCAGTCCTATATGGAGAACACTAGTTGAAATCGAACACCACAATGATCTCAATATCCTGAGGAAGATATATGCCGGAGGCATTCCTTTAGGAGCGCGCGATGGGCAGTCGTCATGGCAGATCTTGTTTAGCCGAGAATTTGATTTGACAAATGATTCGGCCTCGTTTGTTCGTCGAAGCGAAGCTGAAGCCAGTGGTTATGTCTGTGACGAATTTGGCAATTGGTTGAAAGGGCGCTGGCAGGTGCAACCGCCTGGAGGCAATGGTTGTGAGCCTGGTCTGATCACTTCCGCCGATGGCCAAGAAAGCATTCGGGTTGAGGATATTTTTGATGTGATGTTGCCGTTATATGAAGGGCGGATGTTGGGACAGTTCGATTGCAACCAGAAACAACACGTTTCGGGCAGTGGTCGAACAGCTGTTTGGCAAAGTACCGCCGAACCAGTTTCAGGCAAACAGACTGTCGCCTTTACCGAGCGCGCCTGCGTAAAATTAGCGCCTCAGTATCTGTTGCCCCTTACCCAGGCGCAGAATAGTTGCGATCTAAATAATCTTAAAGTCGGCTATCTGGCTGTAGGTTCAGCGACGAATGCTCGGACTATGATCGCAGCTGCACTAAATGCGGTGCCCTGCGGTAATTCAGTGCCTGTCTTTTTGGGAAAAGCAGATCCATCGTATGCGCTCGGGCTGGTTGCTTGCCTGAACAGTTTCGTCTTCGATTATGTTTTGCGATTGCGTATGAGTGGCAACAATATCAACTACTACCTCTTGGAAGAATGCCCATTACCATCTGCGGCTCAGGTACTGGCGCTCGAGCCTCTGATCCGGGCGTCGGCGATACTTTCGTTAAGTCACCGCCGATTTGCCCCGCAACGTCTGGCCCTGGCTGCGACTTTGTCCGAATCCTTACCGACCTCGTCCCCTATGAACCACGAGGAACAGGTGCGCAATCGCTGTCTGATCGACGCTGTTGTCGCGCATCTTTTTCATTTGACCTACGATGAGTATGCCTGGATCCTACGCCAGTGCCACGGTAATTTGAAGTCCATTTCCAATTCTGACCATGACGATCTTATTCTGCCGTCTGCGTCGCGACCCTTAAAGGGATTCTGGCGTGTAGATAAAAATCGACCTCCGGAGAAACGTTTGTCGGTTCGTTGTTTACAGGCTTATGCGGATTTGCTCGACCAGGGTTTGCCAGAATTTGTGAAGCGGATGAGCCGCACGGCACCGGTTAGCCAAGCTCACACCAACCATACGCTTGAGGGGCGCAGCGAAATAACTCTTGAGCTAGAACACTGGAAAATTCTGAGCGGAAACTTGCGAATGATTTTAGACAATCCTGTGCATAGCTTGTCCTGACCGTGCTTTTGTTACACAGATGGCGTTTTTCAAGCTTTGAGTCGCGTCACCATGTCAACGAAACTGTCAGCCAGAGCCGTCGGCGAAAAACGTTCGTAGGCTTTTTGCTTCAACTGCACAAGTTTGTCTGCTGGCACTCCGTGTGCACGAATTTCCAAAAGCTTTTGCCGCAGAGCGTCTGGTTCGTTCAAGTCAGTCAGCCAGAAATCGTCTTGCAGAATATATTTTCCACCCGAGTGCGGATGGCTGATAATGGGAATGCCGGCCATTGCAGCTTCGATGATCGAGCTCGCCAGCCCTTCGCGAAAGCTGGGCAGCACGAAGACATCAGCCATTGCGAGTGCTTCGTGGACTTCGTGAGGCTTGAGCGTCATCCACTGAATTCGCTCACCAAGTTTTTCCGAACCTCGTGCTTGCAGCGCGGCGGTTTCTAACTCAGGCTGACCGCACAGTAAGAGCTTCACTCGCGGATCTTCAATGCGGGCAACTTCATCAATCAAATAATCGAGACGCTTTTGGAATGAATTCCAGGCGGCTACTGAGATCACGATCCAATCGTCCTGGGCATAGCCAAATTTTTGCCGCAGATTTTCTTTTGCGTCTTCCGGATTTTTATAGACAACGCAGTTGGGCAGCAATTGCATTTTCGTCTCTGGAATGCCAAACGCCTTCGCCTCTTTCAGCGAGTCTGGATGCAGATGCTGAATGAAGTCGAAGTCTTTGTAGGTCGATGGTTGAAAAGCCCCGCCGTTAGCGAAGATCACCTTGTAATGCAGGTTGAACATATATTTGTAAACTAGCAAAAAATGCGCCAGCGGAATTTCTTTCGTCCAAACCACTTCTGGGCGCCAGGTCAATATGTCAGCCAGGCACAAGCTGAAACTGATTTGCTCGATCGTGTAACAGAATTCCCAAAATCCACGTTCGTGCTTTTTCGAAAAAATCTTGAGCGGTGAATTCAGCAATAAATCGCGAGGTATATTCCAGACTTTATGAGCGTCGGCATATCGATTTCCGGCGTACAGTTTTGTGGTCAGACGCGGGTCGGCTGAGACTGCTTCGTACCATCTGGCCGTTGTAATTTCGAATCCACGGTTGATTTTGCCCAGACCGCTGCTCATGAGAGCCAGTTTGACTGGCTTGGCGACTGCGGTTTCGAGCGACTTCTCGCTGGAGGGAGGCACTTGGAAAGTGTTTCTAACTGCTGACATGGCGCCTATCTTACCCTGCCGGCAGTATCTTCGCTTCAGATGAGCAAGCTCATCTTTGTTATCGATGTTTGCGGCCGCCGACCAATCCCTCGGCTTTTCTCATCAGCTCTGCCGGATCGACATCCAGGGCGAAAGCTAAACGCATATAAATCTTGATTGAGAAGTTGCATGACTTACGTTCGATCAAACTGACGTAGGTTCGGTGCAAACCAGCTTTATCCGCAAGCTCGTCTTGCGAAAGACCCATCTCCATTCGTCTTTGCTGCAAAGCAAGACTGAGTGCGGTTACGTGTTGATCGGGCAGCGAAAATTTCTTCTTCATGAACGTACTTTAAGCGATTCGACGGGGATACTTGGTCTGAAGCCCAATGTTCAGGACTCGACATTGCTGAATACGAAGTCTTCTAATTAAGTATGCCAAAGTCACAACGAATTGGCCCGTTCGCGAGCATAAAATGAAGTAATTCTCGTGACTTAAAGTCTACAGTACGATTTTCAAGTTCTTTTGCTAGAGCGTTTTTGCTTTTTGGCAACGACTGCCGCCGCTCTTTCTTCGGAAATATCGCTGTCAGGCAGGGATTTTTGACTAGCTTTGAGCAGTGTGAGCAAGTCATTCTTGTGCTCGAGGATGTCGGCCCATAAGTCGCCAATCAGTCGCAGTCTGTGAGGTACCGTCCGGATCGTGAAGTCGGTCGGATAGACTTTACCCAACTCATCCCACCTGAGGGGAGTGGAAATTGAAGCTTCCGGCGCGACACGCGGGGAATAAATCGAAGCCAGTGTTTTTGATCTGGCATTCATATTGTGATCGAGAAAAACTTTACCGGTGCGTTTGACAATCGACCAGTCCATTGTTACAGCATCGCTGTGTTCTTTGAGAACATAACGCCCAAGGATTTCAGTGATAGCTCTGACCGTGTTGTAATCGATCTCTCGAATGATCGGAACGTAAATGTGCAAACCAGTCCGTCCCGATGTTTTCACGTAGGCGGTGATTCCTAATTTATCCAGCATGTCCTTGATCCACAGAGCCACCTCGCAACCGCGCTGAAATCCTTGCCGATGCAACTCGGGCTCGTCGCCTACCTTCTCTTTGCCGCTGTAGAGATAGGGATCCAGGTCGAAAATTAGATAGTCGGGATAGTTGAGGAGCGAACTTTCCAGATTTTCGACTGAACCTGTAAATGTCAGTGGCAAATGAGCACCGTCCGGGCTGGCATTATTGCGAGTGTGGGAAGTGTGCAATTCCAGGTCGGCAATTTGACCGAGCCACAGTAAAGTCGACAAATTGTTGCAAATGAGGAAGTCCTGGTCTTGATTGGCATGATCGGTGAAGGAAGCGACGATCGAAACGAATTGCGGACGACCGGCCCGCCAGTGCTTTTGATAGAATTTGCCGCCATTGATGCCATTTGGAAAACGGATGAAAGTGATCAAGCGGTCGCGCAAGTGGGGCAAAATGTATGGTGAAATTTCAGCCAGATACTTGATGTAATCTCGCTTTGTGATAGCGGCCTGATCTTGGTAGCTGGGCCACATCTCTTTGTTCAAGTTGGAAACAGCAATTGCATTGTTTTCCACTGCCAGGGTGAGCTTCTCTTTGTCGTTGTCCAGCTGTTGCAAGACGTTATCGATTGCTTCAGGTGTCATCTTCTGCGGTCGGGCTAATTTGGGTAAATGTGCAGTTCGATAGTTTTTGATCGGGACGCCAGCGCATTAATTTGGTGCCATGACGAAAGCGACCATTGGTGAAATGATCATAACGAAACTCGCCGATTAACTCTGGACGTAGAGGTTGCCATTCCTGGCTGCGCTCAGTGCTCCAACGACTCGGCCCTCCTGGAGCATTGCCGGTGAATGCCGACTCAGCGATCAAAGGCAGCAATATATTTTTTAGTTCCTGGCGCTCCTTGGCTGTGAAAGAAGAGCAAAAGCCAACGTGATGCAGTTTGCGCTGGCTGTCGTAGAGACCAAGTAGTAAAGATCCGATGCCTCCGCCACTGGTCGCATAACGAAATCCGCCGACCACGCACTCGGCCGTGCGCAACCATTTGATTTTTTGCATGCCGTGACGATTGCCTGATTGATAGGGCAAATCGACTCGCTTGGCGACGATGCCGTCCAAGCGATCGCCCATCTTCTGGTGCCAATCTTCGCAGACGGCAATGTCAGTGGTTACGGGCGACACGATAATATCTTTATTGCCGGCCAGGTAATTTTCGCCGAATTTATCAAGGGCCTGACGCCGCACCGCCAGTGGTTCTAAAATCAATGCTTTACCGCTGGCATCGATCAGCAAATCGAAAGTGATCAGGATCGCCGGCGTCTCTTTGGCTAATTTTTTGATTCTGCTGGCAGCCGGGTGAATCCGCTGAAGGAGGGCGTCGAAAGAAAAACTAGTGGCGGTCGGTACGACAATTTCGCCATCAAGGACAAATTCTTCAGGCTCGAGTTCGAGCAACTTTTCTGCCAATTCTGGAAAATACCTGGCCAGCTCTCGGCCATTTTTTGAGCGCAATTCGATTTTTCCGTCGAAGCGGCAGGCGAGGCAGCGAAAGCCGTCCCATTTTGGCTCGTACTGCCATTGATCGCCTTTTGGAATCGACTCGACTAAGAGCGCTTCCATTGGTTCATATTCTGGCGCAAGCATCTGGCTTTACCTGAGAGTCGGTTTTTCCCCATGTAAGGATAGGGTGATCGGTCCCAATTGTTCCGGATTGTAAATTGGTTCGTCCGGCAAGGCGAATCTGCTGCGCACCTCGGTCAGACGAGGGGTGGGAATAGGCAAATTCTCTCCCGACTGTTTGCGGGCAGAGATATCGCGAGCAAAAGCGCACAGCGTATTAGCACTGCCGATGGTGACAGGAAAGAGAGTAAGTTCCGCCGGGAAAAGGGCGCCGCTCCGGTGAAGCATCGGCAGCTCAGCCTGATTGTTGATCAGATTGCTGCGCACGCCACGCGTCAAAAATTCTTGCACCTGGTGATTAAATAGATTGCGCATTGGTGTGGGGATGAGCAGCTCGGTGAAGAATTGACCGAGAGCATCTTTGCGGAACCAACCGAAGATTGCCTCGGCTTTGAGGTTCCAGCCGGTGATTTTGCCGACAGCATCCATCGATATAAATGCATCGGGTGAATTTTCTACAATCAGTCTGGTCAAGCGCTCGCTTTCCCAGACTTTGTTTTCCATGCGATGACGGTCGATCGCGTAGCGCAGGCAGCGGGCAACTGATTCGTC
>CAJCHQ010000108.1 GCA_903970295.1 Bryobacterales bacterium | reverse complement strand
AGCTGTTGCCACTGCCGGTGGTGCGAGCGTCGGCTGAGGCTCTCTCTGCTGCGCCTTTGATTGCGTTGAGCAACTCGGGCAGGCAGGTCTTGCTTTGTCCGCGCAATAGCCATGCTGGCAGTAACATGCCGCCATCTATGTAGATTGAATACGTAATGATTGTGTTGCGGTTGTTTTTGTCGGGCTCCAATTTCCAGGAACCAGCAACTTCCTTGAGAGAGCCGCTGTGGCGATGCCATTCCATTAGTCTCGGAGCAGTTTCGTCGATTTCGACTATGTAATCGAATTTCATCGGCGAGCCTTTCGGATGAACGATTTGCTGCACGAGCTTTTTGCTGCCACGGTCTTCAACCACGTGGCATTTTTTCAAGTTGGCAAAGATTTCTGGTGAGTTTTCATAATCTGTGAGAATCTCCCAGATTTTCTCGATCCGCGCTTTGACCAGGACGGAGCCAGCGGCATAGGTACGGTTGCCGATTTTTTGTTCGAAGACGGAGGGTTCGCTTCCAGGCTGTGCCGATAGCTGTGCCGATTGCTTTTGCTGCTGCGACCATTGCTGCTGCGGGGATTGCTTTTGCGACGACTGTTGCTGGGACGCCTGTTGCTGTGGCGCCTGTCGCTGGGGCGCCTGTTGCTGTGGCGCCTGTTGCTGTGGCGCCTGCTGTCCGTCATCGTGTGTGCGAGCGATGCTTATTTGAGAGGAATTCGAGTTGATTACGAGCGCTAATGCAATAAGTAAATTAGAACGTAATTTCACGTAGTGCTTCCCCGCTTGCTGTTCCCTTTTCTGAGCAATCTTTAAATCCGATACCCAGAACGGCTTGAACACTACACATTAAAAGTGCAATTGTAAAGGGTGAATCTCCCACGAGTCGTCCGAATCGCTTGCTAGGCAGGACTTGGCGGTTAAGTTAAGTTTGATGGGAACAGCCTGTTTTTTTCAACTCAAGCTGAAGATTTCTAGCCCTCGACCGCCGACAATTGCTGTTTCGTCCTTGATCGTAACAGCGGCGGCTTCCTCAACGACACTCATGGATGCCACCGTCTTTGGTGCAGTGGCAGTGCTGAAATCGATCACTACGGCACCGTCTTTGCCTTCGCTTTGTCCGACGATTACTGCTTTTGTTTTAGAGACCGCGAGGGCGCGGCCATCATTCGGCAAATCGGTCGACCCTAAGACTCGCAAATCTCTTTGGTCCTTAGACAGAACTAGAAAAAATCCTTTCGATCTCTGGTCGACTGCTGTCACCAGCACATAGTCTTTAGTCAAAGCAATATCTCGAATTGCATAATTCTCAAAGTGCCGTGTGCCAACCGTCTCCGACTTTTCGCCCATCTTGTACAAGCCCAGGTCGTTGAGGCTGGCGACTACCAGATAGCCATCATTGGCGATCGCACGAGAATAAGCAACGTCCAGATCGAAGCTGTTTTCGGCGACGAGGCTGTTCGAATAAGCCTGGATTTTAGTCACTTTCGACTTTTTCTCACCACTGCTTTGTAGAACGTAAGCTTTTTGCTTGATCGCATCGAAGCAAACGCTGTTTCCCACTATTTTCAGGGTGGCGAGTACGTCGTTGAGCTTTTCCATTTTGCGCAACGTCAACGAATCTTTGTACAGGCACAAGACAAAGCTCCCGGCACCGACGATGTTTCTCGTGTTGCCGACTTGCTCGGTGGTTGAGACCAGGACCGGTTTATCAGCTTGCGATATGTCATAGAGCTTCATGTCGGAACCGGCCAGAACCAACATGTTATGCCAGGCAGCTATGCTGGAAGCGGCATAACGCGGAATCGAGTATTGATAGACGGGTTCCCAACCATTGCTGCCAAAGCCGAGCACCTGCACCCCAGCCCAACCGGTGGCGATGTAAGCCGTTTTCTCTCTGACAGCGATGCGGCACGATTGACCCATGCGAGATTTCAAAGTCGGATGGTCCATTTCGCGCGTGCGACTGAGCACTCCCATTTTGTCGAAGGTCATGCTGACAAGAGCCGTTTCTTGATCCGAATCGCCCAGAACCAGGAAGTGACCCTTAGTGGCAGCCGAATCCGAAACGCTGGTGAGGGGATCGAGCGGCATCTGCGATACTATATGCGGTATCGGCGATAGGCACACCGATTTGACGGCGATGTTCGTACCTGATTGTTTTTTGTTCGCGATCTCGAAAGATCCAGCTACCAGAGCAACTTCACCCTGCCGAACCATGGATGTGAATGTGCCGTCTAGAGCCAAAGTCTTCTTCAAATCCGGGGAACGTGGATCGAGCAAGCTGACATATTGCAATTGGCTTGTCTCTTTCGTTTCCAAAATCAAGAGATTGCGATTCTGCAAATCTAATTTCAGTACCGGCATCTCAGCCGAGAATGCTGCTAGGAAGGACGGATCACCCAGCCCTTTGCCTTTGGGCTCGGTGTAAATCACGACCATCTGCTCACCCGAATTAGAGGTGCCGCCCACGCACACCAAGCCACCATTGGCGGTGACGCTCGAGGCTTCAGCGAATTTGTCCAGATTCATCTTGGAAATGATCGTCGGTTGGGCAGAGTTGATTAGATTGATCGTCAAAAGCACCAGCTGCGGCTCTTGTGAAGGTGTTTCGGTAGTGGCGATGATATAGGCACGGCTGCCGATTACTTGAAATTCAATCACCTTTTTAGCAAAGCCGCCGAGTTCGCCGAGTACGTGCGCCGGCTTGGTAGCGTCGGCTTTGCGGAAATCAATCACGGCCAATCGGCCAAAGTCATCAGTGAAGCAACAGATGCCATGGTCGGTGACGCCAATCTGTGTGGGGGCAATGGCCGGCGGCCAGTCCTCTCGCGCCAACAAATGCGGTCCTTGTTTGACCGCATTGCCTTGCTTGTTGTGCTTGGCCAAGGCTGGCTGCCAGAGCATAGCCTCGACTGAAACCGCTAACCCACCCACTAAGAAGGCTCTGCGTGACAGCATTTAGGTTATTTCAGCCCTTTCCAGCTTATTTACTGATTTGTTCTACGGGACCATGCGGGCAACGACTGACCCTAAGAATTGCAGGGCAATCATCGCTACCATCGGTGAGATATCTATATTGCCGATGGGTGGAATGACTTTTTTGAACGGCGCGAGAATGGGCGCAACAATCATGTCTAGTGTTTTGAACGGTTGGTCATACCATTTGATATTGGGGAACCAGCTGAGTAAGCACCAGACTATGACAAGCAAATTCACTAAGTTAATTAGTCCGAGAAGTATTTGACCGATGGAGCTCACATTACACCTACCCTGCCGTTGAAGGCTGACCTCGTGGACGTCTCCCTCTGGCAGATTGTATCACTTAATTTCAACCTTGCTGCGCTCGGGCTGCCGATTAGGGTCAAGAAACCGACAAATCCGGGTAAACCCTATTTCTGCCCCGGCACAAGTCGGTCAGGGTAATGGCCCTTACTTCTTGGGCAAAGTACCGTCGACGCCAGGCACGAAAAAATCCATCGAGGCTAACCATTTGATGTCCGGCTTTTTCCCCGCCGCCAGGCGTTCTTTACCGGTTGAATCGATGACGGGGCCGGCAAAGACGGTGAGTTTACCGGCCTTGATCTTTTCTACTACGTTCAGCGCCTCACTCTGTACAGATTTCGACACAGACGGTCCAAAGCTCGACAGTCTCAAGCCATCGGTGGCCAGATCGCAAATGCTTGTGCCGGGATGCCACTGATTGTCGATGATTGATTGCGCAACCTTTGTATAGAAAGGTCCCCAATTTAAATTGCAACCAGTCACCCAATACTTGGGCGCGAATTGTTTGTCGTCGGTGTAACAACCGACGACCGGAATTTTATTGCTTTCGCATGTCTTGACGATGGCTAACGGGGCAGATTGGTCGAATGCCAGAATATCGATACCGGCGTCGATCAAGCCTTTTGCCGCCTCGGTTTCAGTGGCAGGATCGACCCATTTGTTGGTCCACACCACTTTTATTTTGGCTTTGGGATTGACGGAGTGCACACCCAGTGCGTAGGCATTAATTGATTGTAGAAGTGGGGGGACGGGATTAGCCGCGACGAAGCCCAATTTGCCGTTTTTGGTCAAGCGCCCAGCGACGACCCCGGCTGCGTACATCGCCTGGAATTGTAAATAGAAGTATGTGCCGATATTAGGCTTGTTGACGAAGCGGCTCAACTGCATGAATTTCACCTCTGGATGCCTGGCGGCAACACGTTCCACGGGCTCCAGGTAGCCGTAGGAGGGAGCGATGATCAGCTTGTCGCCCTGAGCAATCATTCGTTCCATGACCCGCTCGGCCTCTGCGTTTTCTGGAACATTTTCAGCCATATTGGTCTGCACTTTGCCCTTTAGCGCCGCTTCCACGGCGAGCCTGGCCTGATCCTGTGCGTAGTTCCAGCCCCAGTCGCTCTTCGGTCCGACGTAAAGAATGCCAATCTTAAGAGGTTGTGAATCGGCTTTTACGGCTGGACAAAGCCAACACTGATTGAAGAATGCCAGGAATAAAGTGAGCAACACAGTCAGGTGCTTGCGAGCACCGATCAGGCGAGCACAGATCATTTTCATTTCTCCTTTTTTGGCACAGTGCCGCTAACGCCTGAAACCAGCCAGTTCATTTCGGCCAGGTCCTGATCGTCCGCATGGCTAGAAGCGGCAATGCGCACGGTGCCTGATTGATCCTTTATTGGTCCTTGAAACACCACGACTTTTCCACTCTCAATTTTTTGCTCAATCGCTTTTGCTTCCTTTTGCAATGAATCAGGCACCACTTTACCGAAGGGCGAGATACCGACGTACCCGTCTTTGCTTGAGTAGATGCTATTTTCGGCATGCCATTGGTGCGCGATTACGGCTTGAGCGATGCGCGCATATAGCGGACCCCAGTTCCATGTCTGCGCCACCAACCAGCCCTTGGGTGCCATTTTGGACAGATCGGTTTCCATGCCGACCGAGTAGACGTGCGCTTTTTCTGCGGTCTGCACCACTGTCGAGCAAGTGTTCAATTGAGAGGCAATTACATCTGCGCCCGATTCGATCAAACCTTTTGTCGCTTCTGCTTCGTTGGGCGGGTCTGACCAGCTGTTGTTCCAGACAACTTGCAGGCGCACCTTTGCATTTGCTCTCTGGGCACCCAGTGCAAAGGCGTTGACGCAAGCCAATACCGGTGGTACCGGATGCCCGGCGATATAACCAAGTTTGTTCGTCTTGGTCATCTTGCCGGCTAAATAGCCTGCCGTATACATCGGATCGTGTTGATCGGCAAAATAAGTGCCGACATTTTTGGCTGACGAATGTCTCTGGCATTGCATGAAGACAACTTCAGGATGCCGAGCTGCGACTCGCAAAACAGGCTCTAAATAACCGTAGGATGTGGAAAAGATCAATTTATTTCCCTGCGAAATCATCTTTTCGACGACCCTTTCTACCTCTCCTGTTTCGGGAATGTTTTCAGCAATCGTCGTTCGCACACGGTCGCCCAGGGCTTTTTCCAGATACTGGCGCCCCCGATCGTGGGCCTCGCTCCAGCCGAGATCCTTGACTGAGCTGACATAAACGAAGCCGACTTTGAGTGGCTGAATGTCGGCGGCGTCACTTGGCTGCGCGACTGAGGCTTGGCTGGCGAGAGTGAGCACAGTCAGGACTTGGGCACGGACTTTTTGTTTGATCGAAGCGATGGTCATGAAAATCTCCGCGGCGTGTTAGCATCCCATACTCTTTTCTGCGAAGTGGGAAAATTGATTAAGGATCAACTTTAGACTTGTGAGATGAAAGGTTCGGAGAGCGCCGTGGGCGCTCCCAAGGACCCCGAACCTTTGCGAATTTTGCTAAGCGCGAGAACGGCGATGATCAAAATATATGGTGCCATGCCCAGTAGGTAGGGTGAAATGTCTGAGCCGGCCGCTTGCATACGCAGCTGCAAAGATATCGCTCCACCGAATAGATATGCTCCAAGGACGGCTCGCCAGGGATTCCAGAAGGCAAACAGAACAAGTCCGACGGCGATCCAGCCGCGACCGGCTGTAATGTTTTCAGTCCATCCCTGGGCGTATACAAGTGATAGATAGGCGCCGCCAAGACCGGCCAGAGCTGCACCGCATATAGTGGCGATATAGCGAACGCGTTCGACTTTGATCCCGGCGGCAGCGGCTGAGTATGGAGCCTCTCCCACCGAGCGCAAGGAGAGCCCGACTGTGGTTCGATAAAGGATGAAGGCGAGAGCGGGAACCAGGAAATAAGTGCCGTAGACGAGCACATCGTGATTGAAAAATATGGCGCCTACTATCGGCAAATCCCCCAGTAAAGGCACTTTTACTGGACCGATGTTTTGAATTTGTTTGCCCACGTAGTCGATGCCCAGATAGGCGGACAGTCCACTGCCAAAGATTGTCATGGCGATACCGGTGGCAATTTGATTGGTTTGAAAGCGGATACTCAAAACCGCATGCACGGCTCCAAGCAGAGCGGCAAAAAACATGGCCGCCAGTATTCCCAGAAGCGCCGAACCGGTGTGGAAGCTGACCGCCACCGCAGCGAGCGCACCGACGAGCATGATTCCCTCCAGCCCGACATTGAGAATGCCCGATCGCTCGGTAATGATCTCACCAAGAGTTGCATAAAGCACGGGCGTGGCGCTGCGAATCATGCCCGCCGCCACGGCAATCCAAAAACTTTCGGTGCCGTAGCTCATGCGTCTGCTCCCGATACTTTTGGCTGACTGAATTTGCGCACATATTTTTCAGATGCTAGCAAGCAGAAAAAAATTAGCCCCTGGAGAATATTGACAGTGGCGAAAGGCAGTTTGGCTGTCAATTGCACTGAGTCTGCTCCTGAGAGCAAACCGCCAATTAGGATCGAAACAACGATTATCGCAAGCGGATTGTGTCTGGCCAACCAGCAAGCAAGAAAGCCGGTATAGCCGTATCCGGGTGACAGCCCGGCCCGCAACCTGCCCTCGATCGCCGAGACCTGACCGCATCCAGCTATGCCGGCTATAGCGCCAGAAAGAAGCATGGCGCCCACGACGTAACGCTTGACCGGGTAGTGGGCGTACTCTGCGGCTTGTGGATTGCGGCCGATGACGCGGGCGATGAAACCGACTTTAGTAATCGGTAACAGTATCGCGAAAATTAAAGTGAAAGCCAATCCCAGTGCCAGAGCTAAGTGCACTCTACCGCCTGGCAGATGAGGCAATTGTGCTGTTTCCGGGAAGGCGAGTGTTTGTGGCCAACTCGAACTTGTAGGATCCATCCACGGTCCGTGAATGAGATAGTCGACCAACAAAGATGCAACGTAATTGAGGAGCAAGCTGACAATCACTTCACTGACTCCGAGCCAGACTCGTAAACCTGCTGGAATAGCGGCCCAGAGTGCACCGAAAATGCAGGCCGAGGTGAACATCAGGGGCAGCATTTCCCAGGCTGGCAACCAAGGACAGGTAAGAGGGATTAAAGTGGCACCGATGGCGCCCATGTAGAGCTGTCCTTCGACGCCGATATTGAGCAATCCGACCCAAAGATCGGAAGA
>CAJCHQ010000107.1 GCA_903970295.1 Bryobacterales bacterium | reverse complement strand
ATCCCTGGTGCAGGGCATTTCGTGCAACAAGATGCTCCAGAGTTCGTTACCAAGACTATATCGAATTGGTTGAAAAGCCACTCGTGATTCTATGGGTGCGCTGCTTCGATGGGCAGACCTCTTGGAGCATTGAAAGTTTCCTGGGCATTGTGATAAGCCTTGCGTAAATGATTACGGCTTATATGCGTGTAGAGCTGTGTTGTGACCACTGAAGAATGCCCGAGCAATTCCTGAACAGCTCTCAGATCGGCACCATTTTCTAGAAGATGGGTGGCGAAGCTGTGCCTGAGACTGTGCGGTGACATCTCTTTGCGAATGCCGGCTCGTTCTGCCGCGCGTTTAATAATTTGCCAAACTACCAGGCGGCTGAGCCGCTTGCCCTGCAGATCTTTGAAGAGTGGTTCCATTCGTTTATTCGCCGAGGACGATTTGTTCATGGCATTGGCTGGCACTTTGCTGATTTTCTCGGGCTGGCGAGGTTTGCTGCGGGATGTTTTTTTGCTTTTCTTCGAAACCTGCTGCTTCTGGATTTCGGCTTGATAGTCTTTAATAGCACTCAGAGCTTGAGCGCCAAAAGGAACGATGCGTTCTTTCGAACCTTTGCCCAGGCAACGCAAATAATTTTGGCTCAAGTTCAAGTCTTTGATATCGAGATCGACCAGCTCCGATACTCGCAATCCTGATCCGTACAGGAGTTCGATGATCAGGCGGTCGCGAGACTTTACGCACAGGGCGAGCATTTGCGCCACCTCATCTGGTGTCAAGACTTGGGGCAGATGGCGAGATCTTTGCGGGTTATTGAAAGCTTCAGTGGGATCGATAGAGATTAGTCCGACATTTTTCTGCCAGCCGAACCAACCACGAAGACTGGCTAGAATCCTGGCTAAAGACGATGATTTATGCCCAGCCGACTTCAACTTCGACAGATGACGCACGATGTCTGCGCGCTGTAAATTTGTCGTTTTTCCCTGGCAGGCTTCAATGAAAGCGGTCAGGTCGCGCCGATAAGCCAACAGGGTGTTCTTTGACAAACCCCTGTCTTTAGCAATATATTCAAGATATCGCACCAGAGTATCGTCAATATCCGCGCTGGGAGCGGACTTTCCGAATTGTTGTCTTGTCGACTGCACAAATCGTCCAGGCATCTAGGAAAGCGACCAGCGAAAAAGGCTTTCTGGTAGCTTTCTGGGCAGCAAATTTTTGTCCTGCATATATATTACACATGCTGTCAATACCGGCACGCTATTTTCAATGACCGGTGATTGTCAAGCGATGCCTTTAACAACTTTATAACAACATGGCGGTCAGTGCCGACTATATTCGATTGTGCCGGACAAAGCCTGGCTCGGGCTGAAATAATCGCATCGAGCGGCGCCAAAGGTTTGCAGCCACCGTGGAGTGTTTTTAGCGATGATGTACAAAGCAAAGTGTCTGGATATCGTGGACTCAGGGGCCAGAAAGAAATCAGTACTGATCAAACATTTGTCGCAAATCAGAAGACTGCTGTGCGGAATGGCTGTGGCTAGACTCGGTTCTGACGGACATCTTCTTGCTTGCTTCAGTCTCAGCCGGCAAACTAGAGGGCGAAATATCATGCGCCAATTTGGCTCTGTGAATATCACACCGATGACACCGGTGGATTTCAACCTGGTCTGCCGATAATTTGTTAGGTTCGTATCGCTATCTATCTGGCTTGTCCGCGCCCGAACTTCCAGAAAACGTAAGACATGCCGTAAATTGCCAGAGCGACAATACCGAGCATTTTTATGCCACTGAAAATGCAGATGTTCTCGGTCAGGCCGCCGATCGCTACACCGATCAAATTGGCCGACAAAAAGGCCGTGTTGCTGGTTGCTTTCTTAAAGGCTATAGAAAAGATCAGGCTGCCAAAAAAGACTGGAAAGCAGGCTATTGCCGTGGTGACAAGGGCATCGACGAGCGGATGCGCCGTGCCGGCTGCTGGTATTTGCCAGAAGAATCCCAGAATCAATGTCGCGGCCAGGCAGCCGTATAGCCAGCCGACTGACTTGATCTCACGCGACGCGGCGATCATCGTGGCCGCGAAGGCAAAGATCAGAACGAACAGAATTACGATCGAACTGACTAGCCAGGTGGCACCAAAGAGCAGTGAAAGCTGAGTAATGGATTTCGTTTCCATGAGCATGAAGCCTTGCCCCAAGCAGAACATCAAGCCCCAATCCGCTTTGCTGATGCGTTCCTCGCTCTTGCTGAAAGCCAGCAATGCCGCTGGCATGATCACAGCCGCGAACAAAAAGATCACGTACATACTCAATCCAACCGGTTCCAGGAATAGATAAAGGAACGGCCAATTATCAGTAGTTGCCTGCTCGGTGATTTTGACGTTGGCCGGCGGATAAGCGAACAAAAGTGGTGCCACTTCGGGTGGAGCGACTTTTGCACCCGGACCGAAAACGATGATGATGCTGGTGCCGTTTTTGTTAGTGTAAGCAATCGGCGGTTTGCCTGTAGCGCTTGCCACAGCCTGGTACAGTCTCTGATAGATGAAGCTGTCTACTGATGGACAGGTGAAAACTAAAGAGGCGACACCGTTTTCTTTCAAATGCAAGAGCACAGATTTGATCGATTCGACTGTGTAGACGAAATTATCGACTCGGACAAGCGATGCGCTATCGACTGTATTGCCTGGGTCCAGATACGCGAATTCAACCAGGTCGTATTTGCTTGGTGAGTAGCGCAGATATGTGCGAGCATCTTCGGTGAAGACATGGGTGCGCGGATCGGTCAACGGATGATTGGGGTGCTGAGCTTTTCCTACTCCGGCAATGATCGGATCGATTTCTACAGCGTCTACTTTCTTCGCCCCGGACTTGAGGGCAAAAGCCACATCATTGCCTGGTCCTGAACCGAGGATCAAGATATCGTTGTGAACAGGCGCGAAGGCGATCGGCACATTGAGAAATTCGAAATAGCTTTTGAGCAATTTCTTCTCTTTTGTTTCGTCGGTCAATTCTTTGGTTTTGTCTGCGTTGTCGATGTTTATTCCCGAGTTGAACATGAGATTATTCGAGAAGAGCAAGAAGCTCTCTTTGCCGACAGTTGGCTGAACTTCAGCCGATAGCGGGAAGACACTGATTTTGCTGTAGGGTGAAAAATATTGGCCCGAATAGAAAAATCCGGCTGCCACGGCACAGATCGCGGTCACTGCGAGAATCCACGATCGGCGATAAAGTCCCCAGCAAAGGCCGCCGGCTATCACCAGCCAGACTGCTGGCGGCGCACCAAGCCAGGAGTTCACCATGAAGGAGAGGGCGCCGCCAATGCTGCCGAGCAAATTGGCAGAATATGCGACGATTGGCTCTAGTTTCGATAATTCAGCCCCTAACAATTTCCCCAGCAGTCGAAACAACACATAAAGACAAGCGCTGAGGGTGAGGAGGAGAGTTACAGCAGTGGCTATTTCTGTGGTTGGGTGATCCGCCTTTATACTCAGGTCGGCGATGTGCAGAGGTTGCGAAAAGAGAGCAACCAAAAAGGTGAAGAGAAAAGCGATCATAGATATCGCAAAAGTCAGCTTGCCATGTTTAGATTCTTTTTGATCTAGCAATCCCACTGACGAGGCGACGAGCGAAATAATCACGATCAGATTGGGAAAAGCTCGCAGTACTCGAATTTCCATGCCCAGCCAGCGCATCGCCATGATTTCGGCGAACAAAAGCAAGAAGCTCACAGCAAAAATGCGGATAAAAGCAGGTTGGGTAAATGGCATTGACATAGATGTTTGTCTTTCTGCGGCTGTATAAATAGTAAGTAGCAGGTCTTGCGTAGTCTACACAATTTGCATCTATTTTCGTTGTGCCCGCAACTACCGAATTTAAATTTCGGACTAAAAAAAGAGTGCCGCATCGCTTGCAGCTTGAATGAAAAA
>CAJCHQ010000106.1 GCA_903970295.1 Bryobacterales bacterium | reverse complement strand
GCAGCCGATGCCCGGGTCCAATCAATTGCCGATGCAACAGCAGCTGCCGCAGCAAATGCAACAGCCGATTCAGTCGATGCAACAGCCGTTGCCGCAACCGATGCCCGGGCAAACGCCATTTCCATCGCTGCCCGGTCAGATTCCACCGATGCCGCACGCGCAGGGCTCGGGCCAGATGCCGTCGCCACAAACGCAAGGACCTGGTTCGCTGCCAATCATGACGCCGCCGAACTTGCCCCCTTTGCCTCAGCAGCCATCTCGCATGCCGGCTTTACCTCAGCCCGACACCGGATACGGTGCCGCGGCAGGTGGTACCGCATACGGTGCGGGACAGGGCGTACCTCTGGATTCGGCTCCGGCTGTCATGCAAAATTTGGGTCAGATGCCCGGTATGTCTCTGGGTGTCACACCTACACCAGCCAAGCCTCCCCTAGACGAGGATGAAGGCTGGCAACCGGTTGTGCCGAAGGCAAAAATCTCTTCTCTGGAAGAGCAGTTCCCGGAGCCGGCGAAAATTCGCTCAGTCGCTCGCTCAAAAGTCTTGGGCAACGATTTTCTGGATGACGAACTGCCGACCAAGCGAAAATCGCTCGACCCGCAACCGCACAATGATGTGTCACGCGGAGTGGGTCAGTCGGGGCCGATCATGGTCCTTTTCATTCCAGCTCTTTGCGGCATGATCGCAAAAGGTTGGGTGATCGTGACGTCATTGCAACAGATTTTAAAATCACCAGTTTTGCTTGCTGATGAGGTCAGCACTCTGGTTGTCATGATAGGCATCGTCATATTTGCCGCCACTGGCGTCAAGAGGTAGTTCTCTGTTGGTAGGAAGGTGTTTGGGGCTGGGCACCAGAACTCAGCTGTGGGCGCCTGCCCGAACCTTGCCACTCGAGTTGCAGAGAAGCATGTATCGTGGTCAGGGAACGGCTATCCATGCTAATTGCACATTGGCAAAAGGTAACTTTCAAAGAGGGACCCCCGTGCTATAGTTTGCACCGTCTCAGAGCTTTTTGAGGGTAGTCAGCCGATGATCACACGCAGGACGGTGCGGACGCCAGGGCGCAATTGTTTTGCGCTGGCCATGGGGCTCACCTTGTTGGCACAATCACTACCACTGAGCGTTAATGCTTTGGGTTTGTCGACGACCTCGCGCAAGAGCAGCATGTCTTCGCCGGCATACTCCAAGTTGGATAACAATGCTGGTCCTGATACACACGGTGGCGAAAGCGGTAGCACCGGATCGGATATTGCGAGCGATGATGCGGTTGACACCGATACTACACCGGAAGCGTCATCAGCCATGCCCGCTACAGAAGCCACAGCCAGTGACGCTCCTGCTACGGCCGAGGCTCCGGCCAAGGCTCCTCTCGACGCTGCTTCGATTATCAATGATGCCTCCGCCGGCACCAGTCTTACTCCGGTGAAGATCGGAGAAGATACCAAGACTGCTGATGGCGACGACCAGGCGGCAGGCAAAGACGGTCATGTGCTCAATGCCACTGTCGACAAAAACGAATTCGTTCCCAAGTCACCTGTCGATCGCACTGACACGGTTGTTGGCCAAGCACCTAAGAAAGGTCACAGAACCAAGGCAGACAAAAAAGAAGCCTTCGACAAGCAAGTTCACGACACGGGCATGATGCTCGGACCCAGTCCTCTAAATAGCGCGGATGAGGATTCGGACAAAAAAGTGACCACTGTTCTCGATCCTGAAAAGGCTGAACTGGCTGAACTCTGGGACGCTGCCCTCTGTCGCAATCAAGATATTCAATTTGTCGTGCAAAAATTGATGCCGACGAAAGATCCCAGACATACGACAGCGATCATGATGAAGATGCTGAGTACAGCAATGTATGGTGCCATGGCCGCGGGCGGCATGGCTGCGGGCGGTATGGGTGGTGGCTTCAACCCGGGCATGTATATGGCTCAGAGTGCCGGTGGCAGCCTGGTTATGCAAGTGTTGAACACGGCTCAAGCGCGCCAGGCTAAAAAAGCGGCGTTGACCGAAACCGAAGCGATCATGTTGTACAACATGATTCGCGGCGTGTCGAATCAAGTAGACGATAACTACCACGGCTATCGCAAATACCTTGGCGCGGTCAACAGAGCCTGGACGGACTATCAGGATTTGCAAGGCATGGTGGCCGAGGCGCGGGGCGGGCAAGATGCACGTCGCCAAATCGAATGCGAATATCAGTTGCGTAAAGCTCGTCGCGATATCGATTCATTGAATGAGGATGTGCGTCGCAGTCGTCAATCACTGGTCGATCTTTCAGGACCTGAGGCAGTGGAGCGTTTGGACAAACAAATCGCGATTGAGACGGGCAAAATTGATGAACCGACGGAGAAAATTGGCGGCGATCCCTCCGCCGATAAAGCTGCAGATAAGGGCGATAGCAAAACCGCGCAAACTCCAGGATCGAATCTTTAGCCACTTCGCAGCGGAAGTAATCCTCGAACGCAGCGAAAGTCAGCGCAACGGATGAATTTAAAAGGCGTTCCTCTGATTGCCATCGTTGGTCCGACTTGCACCGGCAAAACCTGGCTGAGCTTGCGTCTTGCCGAAGCGCTTAGCACGGAAATTATTGCCTGTGATTCGCGCACGATTTACAGATATATGGATATTGGAACGGCCAAACCGACCCCTGACGAACGTGCGCAGATTCGTCATCATATGCTCGATTTGGTCGATCCCGATCAGGCATATAGTGTGGCCCGATACAAAGAAGATGCCGAGCCGATTATTGAGAATCTTATTGAGAATTCCAAACCGCCTATTGTTTGCGGCGGTACCGGTTTCTATTTTCGCAACCTGTTAGAGGGGCTGAGCATCCCTGCGGTTGCGCCCCAGATTGAGTTGCGCCAGTCGCTGAACGAAATAGGTGACACACAAGGTAATGCAGTTTTGCATGCGAAATTGAAAGCCCTCGATCCGACCAGCGCGGACCGCATCAACGCTAACGATCGCTTCCGTGTTGTGCGTGCTCTTGAAGTATCGATTGTTTGTGGCGAACCCTTTTCGCAACTAGCTAAAAGACATGAGCCAACCTATAAAGTTGTATGGGTTGGACTATATAGCGAGGATCGGAGTTATTTGGACGAGCTGATTCGTCGACGATTGGCTGCGCAATCAGAGCTGGGGTTACTTGCGGAAGTGGAGAGTCTAGTCAGTCGCTTCGGGCACTGTCACAGCCTTTTGCATACAGTATCTTACAAAGAACATGTGCAATACCTCGACAATGAAATCGATTTGCCCGAGGCTGCTTTGCTATCGGCGAGACATACGTATCAACTGGCCAGACGGCAGCTGATGTGGTTCCGTTCAAATGAAAAAATTCGCTGGTTCGCAATTGATCGAATAGATCGCGAGCAAATTTTTCTTGATGTGATCTTGATGGTCCGAGAGGCGATCGCTCAAAAGGCCCAATAGTATTGCCTTTACAGGGGCGCGTCGCCGTCTAGATGCAATCGAATTGTTGTTTGCAAAACATCTGACGCCTGCGATATCGTCGTCGAAAAAATGCTGCATCTACTTTACGTCTGGGAATTAAGCGATATACTGGTATTGATCTTTTGCCGATCGAGCGCGATCTTTTATTTCTTGGATCAGATCATTTACGTCGTCGCAAAACAATCGAACTTGAAGCACATTCTCAAATTACCAGCTGGTGCGCGCAAGCAGAACAGAGTGACGAGGTAAGATGAAGAAGTTAAAAAATGACTCGCCGGTTCAAGTGGTGGACTTGCCCTGGAGCGATGGCTCACTGTCAGCACGTCTCTGGAAGGTCGGAGACCGAACAGTAGTAGGTGTTCCAGAGCTTGGATTGCACTGCTACGGAGCCTCGCAGTCTGAAGCAGTCTTTCGATTATTCACTGCCTTGCTCAAGTACTATCGTCAACTCCGTGCTTTTGAAAAGCGGCTGCCTAAGCGGGCTCTACAACATTTGGAGCTGCTCAGTTTTTGGGTGCGCTCGATTGAGAAGAAAATGAGCGTTACCTCCGAAGAAAGCAACAACGTCGTCAGTATGAGGCGCAAACGATAACGCTCGCCTATATTTCAACTATGTGTGCGAATCGATCAGATCGCTTTCGACCCCGCTTCTTGCTCGCAAAATCAAATCAGTTTTTAAGTCGTGCAGTCCTCGCTCCAGTCCGACCGGGTACTGGTGAGGGTTGAGCAGCCGTCTTATGCCGGAATGGAATTTGCCTAATTGGTCTTTTGCATGCGCGCGAATTGTCGATGCACTTTCAGGCTGACGAACAGAATTACCAGCGCGAAAGATTGGCACCAGCATATCTATATACTTGGTTCTAGCCGGCACTGACTTTCTTCTCGTAAAATCAATCGGATCGACAATGATCGAATTCGCAGGCGGAGTCTTTGCGACGTCGAAGACCATGTCGGCTGCAAACACACCATTGTCATCGATAAAACGCCTGACTTGTTGAATACCCGGAGTCGTAATCTTGCCCGATTGTTCCGACAATTTGACGGTGTAACGCCATTCACCCGCTTCTGAATTTCGCACTGCTGCCAGTTTGTAGACCCCGCCCAGGGCTGGTTGGTGACTTCCAAATTCTTGACTACGGCATCGGCTAGCCAACCTTTGTCTCCAGAACGCTGCGCGATTTGGACGACCAACTGTGAAGGACTCCAAGCCATAGTCGAATTTTGCGGATCGACTTGCGCTTTCGCGATCAGCGCAT
>CAJCHQ010000105.1 GCA_903970295.1 Bryobacterales bacterium | reverse complement strand
GTCTGCATGGGTCATGGCAAATTCGACCAGCCCCTGGACCAGTCTGTTTCCCATGCCGAATGAACCGCGCATGCGCAAGAGTTGCGCATGTTTGACCGCCACGACGACACCGAGTACGGCTCCATCTGTCGAATGTGGATCGCGTGACCAGCGTTCGAAGAAAAGCCCGCCCAGCTTCGGGTCGAGGATGATGTCGTGGGCATCATCTTCGCATTCGAAGTATGGTTTTCCCCACCACACGGCAACGCCTTTTGTCAGTGCCGCAAAAACTCGACTGGGCGAGGCGTCGATATGCAGCTCGACTTCCAGGTACATCGACTCTTCAGGCATAGCATGCTCCGTCTTTAGAACACACCATTATAGTGTTTTTGGTGAGCCGCGTGGACCCGGCTACAGGATGCCGGCATCCTCGTATTTCTGGAAATCAGAAAGAATGGCAGATACTTCCTGGTATCTAAGTTCAGCTTTCTTTTCAAGAGCTTTGAAAACAACGCGTTCGAACGCCACAGGTATCTCCCGTTTCGGCGCCACTGTCGAAAATGGTTGAGGCTTTTCGTGCAGGTGCAAAGCTAATGTCGCCATGGCATTCGCTCCCAGAAAAGGGGGCTCACCCGTCAGCGCTTCGTACATCACACAACCGAGTGAATAAATGTCGGAACGTTGATCGAGAGCTTGTCCCAGGCACTGCTCCGGACTCATGTAAAGTGGACTGCCATAGACTTCGCCTGGTCTTGTGATTTGCTGCTCTTGCTTGCTCTGCGATCGCAGCTGGGCAATGCCAAAATCAAGCACGCGCACTTCAGTGCCAACGTCCTTTTTGACGAGCATGACGTTTGACGGTTTGAGATCGCGATGGACTACACCGGCTTCATGCATGTACTTTAGTGCGTAGCAAATTTGTTTGAGAATCGACAGACAATTTGCTGTTTGGAATTCGACACCGTCGTCGATGGCAGAGCCGAGGGTTTCACCGTCGATATATTCCAGAGCTAGATAAGCGTTGCCCGCTGGTAAAATGCCGTATGCATAAATTGCCACCAGGTTCGGATGGACGAGCGAGTTGAGAATAGTTGCTTCTCTCTTGAAGCGCTCGGCTGTCTCGTGATCGTTTGTATAAGAACTGTCCATGATCTTGAGAGCGATTGTAATGGCGACTTCAAGATACTCCGCCCTATAGACAGAACTCATGCCGCCCCTGCCGATCAGCGAACTGACGTGAAACCGGTTGGCGACAATAGTGCCGATAACCGGATCGAAGGGGTCAGATGTGGTGCCTACATTCGACTGCATTGAGTTGATCACGCACGCAAGATCGCTAGCGCCGATTCTTGAAAATAATCTGTCGTCGACTATCATACCAAGCGGGCCTGACTATTCACCCGGCATACGTATGGTAGTGGTGGCTCGAGTAACTTTTTTGCATGTTGAACGATTTGGACCAGCGCTTGACTGGGCAAGTTCAGATCTGTGGGGTATGACAGCGCTATGCTGTGAGCTGGAGACAATGGTGATCTGACCGTGCTGGAAAAAGAGAAATTGGTGAAAGTCGGAGAGTTGTTAGTTCAAGCTGGTCTTTTGCAACCAGCTGACGTTGTCGAAGCGATTCAGGTCTCAAAAAGAGTGCAGATCCCCATCGGCCGAGTCTTGATTGCTTCTGGACTGGTCAGTGAGGGTTTTCTGCAAACTGTTCTGCAAGCGCAATTGTTGATCCGGGACGGATTGGTCTCTTCCGAACAAGCAATCGACGCTATGAAACTAGTAGCCAGCCTCAACATTCCCCTCAAGGAAGCGTTGCAGAAGCTCAATCTGACGCCCGAATACACCAGCGAGACTGTCGATTTAGCGGAAATCTTGCTCGATTCGAACATAGTTACGCAAGAACAGTTGGATGCGGCTTTAGCGACAAGCTCAAGAGCAGGTGTTCCATTAAGTGCGGCTTTAGTTTTGCAGGGCATACTCTCGCAAAGCTTTTTTCCCAGTTTGATGCGGGCTCAACAACAGATCAATGCTCAGTCGCCGCGAGATCGTGTGATCGACGAACTGAAAGCTTCCTTTTTAGTTTGGTTGAAAGCCGAAGAATCTCTCCGTCCGGAATTTTCATCAGGCGGCGGCGGCGCCTTGGAATACGCCTATAAAGACACAGACGTGCGCAGCGAAGATGTCGAGTCAAACGGTGCGGAAACAAAAGTCGCAGCAGAAAAAGAAATCAGTCAGCCGCCTGTAAGTAGCGAAGCATCGACTGCTTATCTCCTTGAATTGTTGAAGGGGTCTGGGATTTTTTCACCGCCTGCGCCTGCACAACCACCTCTGTCGACGATCGAATGGAAAGTGAATACAGTCAAACCCGCATCGACAGAGAAAACTTTGAATCAAATGGAAAAAGATGGTTACCGAGTGCAATCGGTGATTCCATTAAATGACAAGCCAGAGACAAAAATCTTGATCGTCGGCAAAAAAGAAGTGTACGCTGAATGATGAAAGTGAGGCAGCGATGTGCGATCTTAATGACGTCCCGGGCCATAGCTTTACCGCTGGACAGAGAAGGTAGATGCAGTGAACGAACCCGATAAGGCAATCAAAATTGGTCAGCTTCTTGTGAGAGCCGGTTTTATTCAACAGACTGATGTCGTCGAAGCGATCCAAGTTTCAAAACGTGTGCAGATTCCGATCGGGCGTGTCTTGATTGCTTCTGGATTAGTCAACGAAGAATTTTTGCAAACCGCCTTGCATGCACAATTACTCATTCGCGACGGATTAGTGTCCGTAGAGCAAGCCGTGCATGCCTTGAAAGCAGTTGCAGAAGAAAACATCAGCTTGAAAGAAGCTTTGCAAACACTGAACTTATCGCCTCAATTCAGTTCTGATACAGGTAATTTGGCCGAGCTTCTGCTTGATTCCAATATCGTCACCGAAGAACAAATCGAAGCCGCTCTGCTTTCGAGTTCGCAATCGGGCATTCCCCTCAGTGGTGCCCTGATTTTGCAAGGAGCTCTGTCACAGAGTTTTTTCCCAAATCTGCTGCGAGCGCAACAACAACTCAAATCGAAAATGCCGCGCGATCAGATCGTCGACGAATTAAAATCTTCGTTTCTAGTCTGGCTGAAAGCGGAAGAATCGCTCACTCAAAAATTTGCCGAAAACAAGGATCGATTGCAGCCCAACGATCAAATCGAGGCGCCTGGAATCACGGCAGAGCCAACTCCCGGAATTGTTTCAGGCGCAGGAGTCAGCGTCGGCGCCCACAAAAGTAACGGCAGGCAAAACCTGGACGCGCAGGCTGATAATCTCGAGCGTCAAGCCGAACATGATCTCGAGCCTGCACCACGACTGGTGGATCTGCTCAAGTCTTCCGGTGTGATCAACCAGTCGGAGATTCAAAAAGCCTGGGAAAAAATGTTGGATGATCCGACTGCATCGGGCGGAGTTTTCCACGCAATGGGTTTGCTTGACGAACCGACGTTGCAGTTGTCACAACGCTGTCAAAATTTGATCAAGCGGCGTCTGATCACATATGAAGAAGGCGTGCGGGCGCTGCGCTCGGCCCGGTCTGGAGTGCTTAAATTCGAGGACGCGCTTCAGCAAGAACTTGATTCCGAGCGCGCTCGTTTCTTCGCTAAGTCCTGGCGCCAAAACACTTTAGTGCGTGCAATCGGTGGTGCTGCAGTCGGTGTGCTGGCCGCTGCATTCATACTCGGCCGCCGGCGTTAGGCAGATCGCAATTCGATGATTTCGGAACGAAGCGTGGCAATTTCGGCGCGCAATTCATTCACTTCTCGTGAATCACCTATTGTGGCCTCGAGCAGCCCGCGCAAGCGAGGGCGCAAAAAATTACGCATTTTGCACTTGAGATATTCGGCGCCGTCTGCCAGGCCACTACCGCTTTTGACCGTCGGACCCGCATGGTCGTGAGACTTGGCGCTGGAGTAGCTTTGTTCGTTAATAAAATCAGCTTCTTTGCGGACGATCAATTCGCCTCTCTTTTGGACGAGACGCTCACAAGCAACTTGCGCTAAGAAGAAGGACTTGATAACTGAATGAATCATATTCACACACTCTGAGTTGAGTTCTGTAGGAATTAGTCGATCACACTCCCGCATGATATTAGATTTGCGCTCCCAAGGGTTGTTAAGAGCGGTTGCACTTCAAGAAAATGAACATAGCTTGCTAGCGCAGCGGCCTAACCGCCATCCGAAATTGGTCGACCGGCATCGCGTTAAGAACTTCGTCTCTGGTAATGCCAGCCCGTCGAGCTAGATGTATACCAAAGGGCAGATTGTCGAGATCGCTTGTCGCGTGCGCATCGGTGGAAATTATAAATTTGATACCACGCTCACGTGCTTTTCTCAGCCAAAATGGCTCCATGTCAAGTCGGTAAGGGTCTCCATTTACTTCTATGGCAGCATTTGATTCGGCAATCACATCAAGTACCTCTTCAACGCGACAAGAGAGGGGTGGGCGGCGCAAAACGAGCCGACCCAGAGCATGTCCCCAGATTTTGAATTGCGGTTTTTTCATGCAATTGATCAAGCGTTTAGTCATTTGATCCTCGTCCATGCGCAGCCGCGAGTGGACGCTGGCAATGATTAAGTCGAAGCTCTCTAAGATTTCGTCCGGATAATCTAGTCCACCATCTTCGAGTATGTCGCTCTCTGTGCCGCGCAAAATGTGGATGCCTACCTTCTCTTTCGCGCGCTCGATCTCTTCCCATTGACGTTTCAATTCTTCGATTGTCACACCGCCTGCATAGCTGGCAGTCGGAGAGTGATCGGTGATGGTGATATACGACATGCCACGGGCTTTAGCTGCACGCGCCATTTCTTCGACGCTGTTTCTGCCATCTGAGAAAGTCGTGTGGCAATGAGTCATACCTTGTATAGATGACACTTCAATGAGCCGATCGAATTTGTAACCGACCAAAGCTTCCTCGATCTCGCCGACGTCTTCACGCAACTCGATGGGAATCAATGGCAGACCAAGCTTGCCGTAAAAATCTTCCTCCGATCTGACGGGCAGCCGTTTGTCGTTCTGGAATAAGGCACCATCATCTCTGAGCTGCATATTTTTCTCGGATGCGATCTTTTGCAATTTATGAAAGTGAGCGTCACAAGAGCTCATGCGCAAATATGTCGAGGCGAAATTTTCTTCGTCACAGACTTCTACCTTTACTGGCATTCCATTCGCTAATCTCAAACGCGCCGACGAAGCCTCGCTGATTTCGCAACTGACAACAGACGGATAAACCTGCAAGCGCTCGATCACTGAATTTTTTTGGGGGCTGAGAATTGCCAGCTGGATATCCTCGACGACTTCTTGCCACCGGCCAATGGCGCCGCCGATTTTTGCTTCAATGACTTTGGCATCGCCTTTGAGGTAATTAAGTAGGAGCTGAGCCGATTCCAGTGCATCGACCAGCAATACTTTTTCTTCTCGGCTTTCCAGTTCGACGATTCCTGCCAGAATATTCGCCTCTGTTTTTTTGCCGAAACCGCTTATAGTGCTTACCAGTCCAGCTTCAGCCGCGGCGCGAAGTTCACAGATGCTGGTGATGCCGAGTTCTTTATGTAAAGTCTGGATTTTCTTGCGGCTCAGTCCTGGCACTCTTGCCAGTTCCAAAATTCCCGGTGGTAGTTCCGCCCTTAACTGTTCAAGCAATGTCGAACGACCGGTGACGTAAAGCTCGGTGATTTTGGCCGATAGCGCTTCGCCGATGCCCCGAATTTTCGTCAACTTGTTTTCGTCGATCAGGGAGCCTAGATCTTCAGCCGAATTCTCCAGAGACTCGGCGCCATTGAGATAGGCTTTAACCTTGAACGGGTTCTCATCCTTCATTTCCAGCAATCCGGCGATTTCTCGCAAGGACGCAGCAATAGCGAATTTGTCGAGCATTCGACCTGGTCATCTATTTGAGGAGAGGGCTCTCCACATTATATGGGAGAGGTCGCCGCCTGCGCTCGGCATTTGGCCAACGGATCAAGCCGAAAGGGAGTGAACAAATCCAGTCAACGACTGGGCAAGTAGCTGACGGCTGCCTGAGAAATCTTGATTTGATAGCGGCCGCCCTCGGTTTGGCTGACATTCCATAAGCTGATGGAAGCGACAACAATCAAAACCAAAACTGCCGTGCATGTAATGTGCGTCAGTCTTTCGCGTTCTATGCTTTGGGATTCGTAGGAATAATGCATTTGAAACACCTTCTTTAAATCGTTCACCTGCCTGACGGTTCCACTATGCGCGGCCCAGGCGTCAATGAGACGTCAAAATTCAGGCTCACCCAGAAGATTAGTTGTCATAGCGCGCGATCGCTTTGCCTGGGACGCGTCGGCAGGGTTGCCGGGTGCCATTTGTGGGCGTAAACTCTTCAGTTAGGGGTTAAGGGATATCAACGCGTAGATAGTCAAAGTGCTTTAGCGGGAATATAATTTTCTGGCTGTAGCAATGTCCTCGATAGCTGATAGATTTGTCTTCGTCCGGTAACGTGGGAAACTACTTGCAAGTCCTTTGTCTTATGTGTGAGTATATTTTGGGAGGCCGCTATGTCTTATACGATTGTGAGTGATATCTGTGAAGGAGTCGGCGATTGCGTGCCGGTCTGTCCAGTAGAGTGTATCCACTGGGCTGACGGCAAAACCAATGAAAAGGGTCATAAATACCCTTGGATTGATGACGCAACCTGCATCGACTGTGGAGCCTGTCTATCGGCTTGTCCGGTTGAAGGTGCCATCCTCGATGAATGGAAGCCTGAACTGCAAAAACCTTAGCATTCGCCCTCGGGGCGGAAGTATCGCGAAATCAAAACGCTGGGCTAATAACAAGTCCAGCGTTTTTTCTTATAGCCTGCACCCAGCTATGTGGCGAATGTGATTGCAATGAGTCAACCGGGTATGTCGGCATGGTCGAAGATGTCAGCGCCATTCATGCCGATCTCGATTGCATGGCCCCAGAATAAATCGCCGTCATCGTGATAGAAGATCACGTCTCCATCCCGAGAAAAGAAAAGCTCCTCCAGGATCATCCGCGCTTTAAAACGATTGGGATTGACAGGGTCCTCATCTTCATCCAGCCAACTATCATTTTTTAGAGTCAATAACTGATCGACTGCATGAGTTTTGGCGGCTTCAGCGTAATGATCGAAATTGGCGAAGATCGCCTTGGCTCGTTCTAGAGCGATTTTGGCATCGCCGTCTTCGCCCACTTCCACTTTTACTGCCAATGGTAGGCCTTCTTTGAAAATCTCGCTTTCGTACCAATTGTATTCGTCGTTGTAAACAAGGTGTCCCAACACTTCATCATCGATTGGTTGCCTAACGGTAGATTCGTTCATCCTCCGGTCCTTTCTAATTTCCTCGCTAATTTTCTCGCTATTTTCCTCAATGAATGGCATGCATTGCAGTGAGTTGCACTGATAGTCTTCAGTCCGGGCTCAAATTTCAATTACGATCTTGCCGAAATGCGCACCCGACTCCATGTATTGGAGCGCTTCTTTGGTTTGATCGAAAGAGAAGACTTTGTCGATTACTGGTTTGACTCGATGCAATGTGATAGCGGCATTCATTGATTCGAACATTTCGCGTGACCCAACATAAATACCTTGCAGACGGATCGATTTCATCAAAATCGACAGCGGTCCGATCGTTGAATCGCCTCCGCTGAGAGCGCCGATCACGCTGATATGACCGCCCATACGTGCGGCTTTTAACGATTCATTGATTGTCCCTGAGCCGCCTACTTCAACGACATGATCGACACCCTTTCCACCAGTTAGCTTGAAAACTTGTTTGCTCCAATTCGGATGTTCTTTGTAATTGATCAAATCGGATACTCCCATTTTTTTCAGCTTTTGCAGTTTCTCGTCGCTGCTTGATGTGCCTATTACGCGCGCACCGGCAAGCAAAGCAAATTGCGTTGCAAAAATCGAAACACCGCCT
>CAJCHQ010000104.1 GCA_903970295.1 Bryobacterales bacterium | reverse complement strand
AACGGCACTAATGTTCCGGAAGAAGTGATTTCCTACGCTCGCAGACAAAATATTTCCAAGATTATCATCGGCAAACCGGCCAAAGCTCGTTGGCAAGAGATACTTTTTGGCTCGGTTGTTGACACCTTGATCCGTCAAAGTGGCAATATCGATGTCTATGTCATTACAGGCGATCCGCATCAGCCCGAGATCGCAGCTACAGTGGTGACGCCCAGAAAATTCAACTACAGAAATTATCTTTTTGCCCTGCTTATTGTCTGCGTCGCAACTCTACTTGCTCAGGCAATGGTCAATCGATTCAAATTGATCAATCTAGTCATGATTTACCAATTGGCGATTGTGATCATTGCCACACGCTGGGGCAGAGGTCCGTCGATCTTTAGTTCCATCCTCAGCGTTTTGCTTTTCGACTTTCTCTTCATTCCGCCTGTGATGTCCTTTTCGGTCACTGACAGCGAATACGTGATCACACTTCTGGTGATGCTCGCGACTGCCCTTGTGATCAGCACGCTGACATCGACGGTCAAAGATCAAGTGGAGATGGCCAGGTTGAAAGAGCGCCACACTTCCGCTCTTTACGCTATGACTCGGGAACAAGCATCAGCCCTGACGAAAGAAGGTGTGCTGAAAGTTTCACTGCGTCACTTCAACGAAGTATTTTCCTGCAAAACAGCTGTCTTTTTGCCCAATGACTCGCGCCAATTAGTCGAACTGAAAGAACTAAACACGTACGATGTCGACGCCAAAGAATTCGGCGTCGCGCAATGGGTCTTCATTAACAATCAGAGTGCCGGACACGGCACCAGCACCTTGCCTGGTGCCAGAGGCATGTATCAGCCGATGCAAGGAGCTGTCGGCTCAGTCGGAGTGATAGGAATTATGCTCGACGACCTGACCAAACTTTTGACTCTGGAAGAAATGCACTTGATGGAAACATTCGTCAGTCAAATCGCCTTGACCGTCGAGCGTGCAGTGCTTTCCGAACAGCTAGCCCAGGCAACAAGCAAATTACAGCGTGTTTGAATCAAGGCGCGCGCAATTTGTAGCCGACTCGGGGAATCGTTTGAATGATCGATGAATCGTCATCCTGGTCGATCTTCTGGCGCAACCTTTTCACACAGGTTCGAATTGCCTCCGATGTAGCCTCGCTTTCAGAGTGCCAAACCCGTTGCAGGAGGGCATCACCGCTGAAAACTTCATCCGGGTGCCGCATCAAAAATTCGAGCAAGGCGAATTCACGAGGCAGCAACTGAATTTCGACACCGTTTCGCGTCACCTTGTACTTGGCGGGGTCGACAACCAACTCGCCTACGCGTAAAACGTTAGTGGCCGTGCCGGACGCGCGTCTGAGCAAAGCGCGCACGCGGGCAGAGAGCTCCTTCATATTGAAAGGCTTGGTCAAATAATCATCGGCGCCGGCATCAAGACCAGTCTCTTTCTCGGCAATCGTGCCTTTGCCCGTAAGCATGATAATTGGCGTGGTGCCGCCTTCTGAGCGGTATGCACGCAAAATCTCAGGTCCGCTCATCTGAGGCAGACCCCAGTCTAGAATGACGGCGTCATACTGGCAAAGCCTGAGGCGGTCCATGCCTTCACCACCGTCGAGCACCAACTCCACAGCGTGATGTTCGAAGGTCAGCCACTCCACGACCATTTGCGCCAGATCGGAATCGTCTTCTACCAATAGAATCTTAGCCATGTTGCCAATTCAATCGCTGCGCTACTTCAGCTCATAATATACACGCTTGGAGGGCTAAACAAATAGTCCATCCTTCTTTTAACACCCTGCCGCCTGAAAAGGTCGGGGAGACCGGCCGGTTGTTTCGTAGAGGCAATCC
>CAJCHQ010000103.1 GCA_903970295.1 Bryobacterales bacterium | reverse complement strand
CCGAAGATCATTATCATCGATTCTTTCAAGGTACTTCACGACCTGTCCCAGTCGAAGGCCGAAATGCGCCGGATGCTTTTTGAACTGACCGGCTTGCTGACTGCCTATGAGACAACAGCGTTTCTCTTGGGTGACTATTCAGAAGACGATGCAAAAGGTTCGCCTGAATTCGCGGTCGTAGATAGCATTGTTGAGTTGATGCGCAGCGGACAGAGCACACGCGATGAACGCTTTCTGCGCGTGCTCAAGCTGCGCGATAGTAGCTACATCGAAGGACTGCATGGCTTTCGCATCGCAAACAAGGGTCTCGACATTTATCCACGTCTGGTCACTCCTGACGCAAGCGATGCCGATGATTTCGTGGTTGGGGAGGAGCAAGTTCTATCCGGGATCGATGGACTAGACGAAATTATCGGTGGTGGGTTGTGGAAAGGCTCAATGACTCTTTTGTCTGGAGGAACAGGGACGGGAAAGACCACGATGGCTCTCCAATTTGCCCTTGAGGGTTTGCGCCAGGGTATCAACAGTTTGTACGTCAACTTACAGGAGAATCCCGCTCAATTAGCAAGATCGGTGAAAAATCTGACCAGCCGCGAAATCAAAGACTCCGGACTGAATATGCTCTATATTTCACCGGTTGAAGTGCAGATCGACAGCATCATTGTCACTCTGTTCGCCATGATTCAAGAGAAAGACATCAAGCGAGTTGTTATTGACAGTATCGGCGATTTGGCTATGGCTGCCAGCGATCCACAACGCTTGCACGATTATCTTTATGCTCTTGTTCAGCACTTTGCTCTACAAGGCATAACCGCAATGTTCACCCTGGAGACCGGAGACGCAATAACCGGTGCCAGCAAAGACTCTCCTTTGGGCCGGATTAGCTATATGTCGGACAACATCTTCTTGCTTGATTTGAGGCAGCGTCCAGAGCCACTTCGAGAGATAACGTGCGTCAAAACCAGGGGCAGTAAGCAGGACCTTGCTGTTCATCCATTTCACATCGAAAAAGATGGCGTACACATTACCTAGGAATCACACAACAGGTGACCCTCGATTGTCTCTATTATGCCGCCTTGGTTGTAATGAGCGACCATTTGACTTGCCGCTGCAAAAAGACTTGACGGCAGACAAACGCACCTCCAAAAGCTTTATCAAATGGGGACGTGCTTGATTCAGCCATGGCTTGGTTTCGAGATAGGTTACAAAAGAAGGTGCTCGTCGGAACGAACAAGTTACCCAATCGCCATCTGGCAAGTTGGCCGAGCGACAAGATGTTTGGGAGTATCCATTGAATGCACTTAGAGAAGCAATCGCAAATGCAATATGCCATCGGGACTATGTGTCAGATGCTGCGACAACGATCAGGCTTTACGATGACTATCTAACGATCTCAAATCCGGGCCATCTGTTCTACAAGCTTAGCGCTGATGATTTGCTGCGGGAACACGACAGCTATCCACCCAACAAACAATCGCTGAATCCTTTTACAATGTCGGTCTGATTGAGCGCTGGGGTGCGGGAACATTGCTAATAGCCGATGCGCTAAAAGCCCAAGGACAATTACCGCCCACTTTCGATGTCGCATCAGCACATACATTTAAAATCACGTTGGTAGCAGACATTCGTAGTGCAATACCTCATCAAATAGAATCTGCGCTCAGCAAGCGACAAGTGAAAGCTATTGATTATCTGCGATCGCATCCCTCGATAACAAGTGCGGAATATCAAGATTTCTTCGGTGCAAGCAGAGCTACGGCGATCCGAGACCTTGTTGAGCTGAAGCAAAAAGGGCTTATTGTTCAAGTTGGCTCAGGGAGAGGGACCGGATATCGGCTGTCTGACTCCATGCAATAAAGCAGCCGTTTGCGCCTCATTTACGCCTCACCACGGCTCATTCTGTGCCTCATTTAAGGCTCACTTGCGGCTCATTTGCGCCTCATTTACTGACGTTCTCTCTAGAATTCGACCTGCCTGCGCTCGTTTATCGGAACGCCTGAACTTTCTCTTTCTGCCCAAACATTCGCGTGTGTGCAGTTTCGCGTGCGTTGCGCTCTGCCTCGTGTGCGGAGTGCGCGTAGACATAACCCTTTGCGAATTGTTCGTTGAATCTCTCGACAAATACCTCCGTGCTTGTCTTAACGTGCTGAGACTGAAACAACTTTCAGCTGCTTTCCAATGGCAGGCCCCAGGCGGGGCGCGCAACGCTCAGCGTTGCGCCAGCGCTTGACCCCGGAGCTAGACTCGAAAGGAGTGACGGCGCAACGCCTCCTGTTGTGCTTGCCGTTGAGTTGTTCGCCGTCGCTCCGTACAGTCTTTAAGCGTAGGGAGTCAAGCGCAATTGATAGATCCGCGCGCGAGCGCGTTCACAACTTCATGGTGAATCCGCAGACGTTCTTCGATTTCTGATTTGCTCTTTTTTGGATAGCTAGGTTGGCATCAAGATATGGTTGCGTACTAGCCACCGATTCAAGACCGAGCCACTGTGCGAGTATTTCTCGACTCATGCCGGACTGCAGCAACTGCATGGCCGCGGTGTGCCTCAAGAGAAACGGTGTGACTTGCTTATCCTGAAGAGATGGACAAGTATCACTCGCTGCGCCGATATGGGTGTTTAGGAAATATCGCACACCATCCGCAGTTAGTCGGCCGCCACGTGCATCTGGAAACAACGTTTTTGCCTTGCATCGCGCAGGCTCCTGCAACCAATCTTCCAAGACGGTCGCCGTGAGTTTAGTCAGAGGTACGCGGCGTTCCTTTCGTCCCGCACCGAAAACGCGCACGTGCGCTCCCTTCGTCAGTTCGACATCTTGTCTCCTCAGTGCGGTCATCTCTGACACAAGCAAGCCCGTTTGCCAGGCAACGCAGAGGTAAGCATGATCTCTGCGCCCACACCAAGTTGTTCGATCTGGTGCTGCCAGTAGCGCTTCTATTTCCATCGCAGACAAAAAGTCGATACCTGGTCGTTTATATTCCTTCGCAGGAATGTCCAAAATACCATCAAGAACGGCGCTTTGTCAGCTTGGATAGGACTTACAGCTCGGGCAGGCCGACCGGCGTCTTGTTCTAAGATAGCACTCGCGCTGCCACTTGTGACCACATTCACCACAGCGCCACCAGGCTTTATACGCTGAGCCTGGCAGAGTTTCACTCGCCTTTTGCTCATTCGATTTCTTGTGCCACTCGCGCGCCAAAGCTGGATGCAGCGCCTTTAGGCTGTTAGTGACAGAAAGTCTAAATCCTTCACAAAACGGGCATCTATAACCCTTGCGGGTCATTTCTCCGACCCAGTATTCCCATTCGTGGTCAGGTCCTTCAGCGCAATGCCACCAGACCGTTTTCTTACTGCCCGATGATATTTCGGACGGCTTCAGATCGCCGTTTTTAGTCAGATGGAAATGCTTTGCTATTTTTGGATGATTAGATAGGGGATCTGTAATTGCATGTGATCGATAATCCGGGCACTCGGGGCAGCGGCTACCGCGCTGGGTTCTGAGATAAATGGCGCGGTTCCAAGAATGTTTGAGAGCACACTTCCACCAGACTTCCTGTCCAGAGCCCGGCACCACATCTTTGGCAGTAAGTGGATAGTTTTTCTTCTTGTCAAATTCTTTGGCGATATCTGGAAACATCACAGCCAGGCTATTTTCACTTGACAGTGATCGGTTCGCACAGAATGGACAATTAGTTCCCCGATAGGTTCGGTTCATTATCGAAGCTTCCCATTCATGGTCATCGCCTTTGGGGCATTTCCACCAGACCGATTTCTTAGAGCGGCTTGAAATCTGGCTTGGCTTTAAATCACCATTATTGATTTTGTGCCATTCTTTAGCTATTTTTGGAAATTCGGCAAGCAAAGAATATGTTTTCGAAAATCTCCTTCGGCTGCAATATGGACAGCCGTTACCTCTGACTGTTCGCTCATATGGCCGCATCAGAAACTCGTGGTCAGCTCCCTGCGGACACTTCCACCAAATATCAAGCTTAGAGGTGGGAACCAGGTTTTTAGGTTTTCGATCGCCGTTTTTTGTCGGGTGAAATTGTTTTGACAGCACCGGATCTATGGTCAAGTTATTGTCAGGGCTAGCTTTGCGTCCGCGACAAAATGGGCAAAAAGCATCCACTACATTAACGTTGAAGCGAGAGTGCCAGTCGTGCTTTTTGCCTTTTTCGCAATGCCAGTAGATTTTGTCACCGATAGGAATTTTGTTCGGGCTTATTCCTTTATTCTTCTTCCGGTCGAAAAATTTCAACACTTGTGGAAACTCGTTTAAATCAAGTCCGTATGATTCGAAGTAGCAGTGTGGACAATTCGAACCCTGAGCGCTCGTGCGGTTTGCAATTTCTGCTCGCCATTCATGTTCTTCATTTCGGGAACATTGCCACCATACTTTTAGGCTGCATGCATAGCTAAAATCTTCAGGACCATAACCGTCATTTTTCGACGGATGCCATTCTATGGCGATATCTGGGCGTGCTTCAGACAACGGCGTTCTATTGTTGATATGCAATGGAAACGGGGCCCTGATGTTCTCGATCAGGCGATCTTCTTCATAGTAGCGTTCCATTGGCAATTTAAAAGATTCCTCTTAAGCCCAGCCAGTTGGGTTGCCGCGCCCTTCTATTATCGCAAAAAGTGGAACACCTGGATACGTTCCTGACTGGCGATATTTAGCATTCCATTAGGTAGTTTTCCCGATCAGAATGCAGCTTGCCGCCACTGCGCCCCTCAGCATTAGTAAAGTGATGCCCCGTTGCACACCGTGGAATCGTATAGAGACTTCTTTAATGAAGCCTGCTCGGCTTACACTCACAGCTGCACTCAACCCTGGCTTTTCTATTTCCTCCAGCATACGGGGGCAGCGCCACCGCGCATCAAGCGCCGGTCAAAAACTCTGCGCACCACCTCAATCTATTCGCTTGACCCGCAGAGCCGCCCCCGTACCCCGATTTTGCGAGGCGAAAGCCGCAGTTAAATTGGAGAAAATAAAATGAATGCCAGAACATTGAAAAAACATCTCAAGTACATCGTGCCCGAAATGCGTTTGGCACTGATAAAGGAACCTGGTACAAATCCGCTTCCAGTAACTACTCCCACCGATCTAGAAAAATTTGTCGAACCCCTTCGGCATTATTCAGAAGAGTATTTTCTTGCCTTTCACTTAACGGCGCGCAATGAAATTTGCAATTATCAAATCATTTCTCATGGCAGCTTATCGGCATCCCTAGTGCATCCACGAGAGGTGTTTAAGGGAGCATTGATCGCAAACTCACACTCGATTATCGTCGCTCACAATCATCCTGGTGGTTCCCTCACACCGAGCCGAGAAGACCTCGAAACTACGGAAATACTGATCAAAGCTGGGGATTTACTGGGAGTGAAAGTAATCGACCACATCATCGTCAGCTCCAATGGTTTGTGCAGCTTGAGGGAGACTCACGGCTATCTTTGGGCCGGGACCCATTGCGCCCGCTATTTCGGCAGCCGCCGCAGTAGGGGTGCGCCGAAACCTCGGCAACTAAATCGCCATGGCGAGCGCTTCGGCGCTTCCCGGGCTGCCCGGCGACAAGCCTAGCGGACGCAAGCCCGGCATCAAGTCAAGCATCTGGGCTATTGTTTCTATTCTCCGCCTGCTATGCACAGTGAACATCAAGTCACAGGGCGGCTCTTGCAAACAAGAACCGCCCTCATGGTGCGAATTTGATTTCAGTTCAGGCTCGACGTTATTGACGGGTTCAAACTACACCCAGGCTACACCTGTCCGGTTTTACCTTCCCCCCAATAAAAAACGGCTCATTCGCTTATAAGCCGCTGGTCGTCAGCCTCTCGATTGGCCTGCCCGGCAAGATTCGAACTTGCGACCTCATGGTTCGTAGCCAGGGAGAATCGTTATTTTCCCATATTTTCGTTGGTTGTCTCAAATTACCGATAATGCTGTCTATATAAGGGTTTAAGCCGGACCATATTTTTCTCAAGTATTCTCTAGCTTACCCCATTAATTTCAAATTCATATCACCGGCATATCACCAGAAAAGACACCAATGGGTCACGAGTGCTAAAATTCTACTTTAACCTGGCTGCAAAGTGGCGCTTGTAACATGGAGAAATTTATGTCTAGAAATGAAGCTACATTCAGTAATGCATTTGTTGACGGTTTGAAACCCTCACCGGAGTTTAAACGCCTCTACTACTACGATACAAAATTGCGTGGACTGGAGCTTTGTGTAAACCCAAGCGGCGTCAAGTCGTTTGCCGTGTATAAATGGATATCTGGCCGGCCGCGCCGCGTTCAAGTAGGGCGCTACGACCGGCGCGCGCTGCAGGGTGCCGAATTTAATCAAGATCCACT
>CAJCHQ010000102.1 GCA_903970295.1 Bryobacterales bacterium | reverse complement strand
TATCACCATGACGTGCTGCATGTTTGCATGACTTCGGCGACCGCTGATCTCAGGCTCGTGGCGATAATGGTTGCACCGCCGACGTCATCGGACCGAACACAGCAAAATCAGCCGCGATAATTTTTTCATCGTATTTCGAAGATGGCGTGCTTGAGAAAATTGCTGCCGATTCGCTAAATACCAGAGAGTGCTGGTTTACAAGCAAATAGAATGAATTCGCAATTACAAATCGCCCATTCGGAATGGTGAGTTTCCTTGCGGATCAGGCTTGCCATTTGTATTAGTATCAGAGGCAAGCAAATGATAATAGCGAAGTTTGGTGGCACATCTGTTGGTTCAGCTGAAAGATTGTTGTTCTATCTGCGATGTCTGCCATCACCAATGGGCTGGTTGACGCTGCCAACAAGGCGGTCGCTGGGAATTGTGAAGAAGCGCTCCTTCAGGTGAGCTCAATGAGACTCAAGCATGAAGTGACTGCGAAAGCATTGTTTCCAACGCAAACAAGATTCAGAGCAGTGATGAACGAAATCGAGTTGACTTTCTGCCAGCTGGAGATCTTGCTCAAGGGCATAAGTTATGTTGGTGAATTATCGCCGCGCTCACTCGATGCCGTATCGGGATTTGGCGAAATGCTCTCATCCCGACTGTTTGCCGAGTTTGCGAGCGATTTTAAAATGAACTGTGTCTGGTTCGACGCCCGCAAAGTGATTACGACGGACAACGACTTCGGCAAGGCTAGCCCGCTTTGGGATGTTATTGCTAACAAAGCGTCCGCCGAGATTAAGCCGTTACTAGCTGCCGGAAAGGTGGTCATTACTCAGGGGTTCATTGGCGCGACCGACAAAGGTGTGCCTACAACCCTAGCTAGACCGCCTGCCGAAGTACGTCATTTTATCCGCTGTACTCGTCTGGTTCACCGGCTATTCTTTTGATCTTCTCTACAAACGATTCCGTCGTCGCCTCAGGGCATGACGCCCGGGGTCCGCTGCATAACCTTTTTAAGATCGTCCAACTTGCTTAACCAATTATCTCCCAACGTGTCCCGCGTGAGCGGCACTATTAGCAAAACGTGTTGGTCTGTCAGCCAACCTATGATGACTTGGTGATCCGGAGCCTTGCTAGTTGGAGCTGATTCTATCCGCCGGGGAAGGTGTGACATTGGCCAGTCGCAATCTTCTGAAGAAAAGAGAGTGATGAAATCGTGAACCTCACTCGACCCTTTGGTTGGTAGTGTGGGCGGGCAATTCATGATTGGTTCCACGTTCTGATGGAGCCATCGCTGCACGGCACCGAACTGAGGATCTGTATGGCTCACCCTGATGGGGCGTGTTTTTGCAATTTGTTTCGCCCAAGAATCGTTCGGTGCGTTTTCATTGCTCGCTTCAAATCCATGGTGCAATTCTACGGACTTGCAAGAACGAATGATCGCTGGACCGAACTCAAGCCATGTCGACCGATTTGATCTAAAGCCACCATCGGCAGCATGCGATACACCTGAAATTCCGAATACAGCGATGACCATCAGGCATTGGAAAAGCAAACGAATGTTCGTGTTCTTCATACTCGCTCCCGACAGTAATGCTGCATTGAATATATACGTCTCTGCTTCTGTGCACTTCTTCTCTGCCACACACAGTAGTTTCTCTCACTGAGCATACTAGCGGCGACGCTTTGCCTCTCCGTTTCAAGTTACCTGCCGGACTTTTCAAATAGTATATACTCGAAAAAGTAATTGCCGTTCAAACGATCCGCCCCTAGAGCGTTCGCGGGAGCAACATGCAGAAGTCACCATTAGACGCCCAAGAGCAGCTCGATATGGTAAACATTACCAGTCCGTGTCCCGTCGACTGGTCCTCGATGAAAGGCGACCAAAATACGCGCTTTTGTTCCCTGTGCAAGTTGCATGTCTACAACCTCTCGGAAATGACAAAAGAACAAGCAGAGAGCTTTCTCCATACCAACACTGAAGTCTGTGTCCGACTCTACCGGCGCGCAGACGGCACCATACTTACCAAAGACTGCCACGCGGTGCGGATGCAGTTGCAAGGGATTGTTTCCAGCTGGCACCGAGCAGCTGCCGTCTTCGCCTCGTTCGTTTTCGCAACTTTGGCTTCTTTTGCAGGTTCAAATCATGCGGCGAACATCGATCGGGTCAGCGAGGAGAACGGACAGTCTCTTCCTTTACTCCAAAGTTCTGTCACCAAGAAATTCGAACCTGCTGCGATTGAATTTGATAAAGGCAATTTCGCTAACGCACTCTCACTGTTGAAAGCGATCAATGTGACAAAGAGCATTGAGGTCGAAGAAAGACACTACCTGAAAGCGCTTTGTCAGCAGGTCCTCGGACAATTCGACGAGAGCGCAAGTGAGTATGGTTGGGTGATAAAACACAGCGTTAACGCTGTTTTGCGCGCGAAAGCTGAAATGGGTCTGCTACAGGCGCAAAATAAACAGAGTTGCCTATCGTTGGCTCAAATGACCGGTTCAATCACAACGAATCCTCTCAGGGACAGGCACTGGGTATTGGGAAAGCGAGCACCATCGATTACGCCACACAACCAGCCTGCAATGGTCGACTCTGCCACTAAAGATAACTGATATGCAACGATTTCAGCGGCTTCATCATCAACGGAAACATCGTGTAGTCTTTCATCTAACGCGCCACGTGCAGGGCCCATAAAACGCCGCCAACAACCATTGAAACTGCCACGACACTACCAACTAGCGAGACAGATAAGCGGTTGCGCCAGAATTGAAACAGTTTCGTACGCATCGAAAGCTCACATCCGAGGTAAATCAATGCGGGCGTGGCCACAATTGCACAGCACATCAAAACCATCAAAACTAGGAGGATGAGCTGTGAGTCCATCAGATCGCCTCGCACATTGCCCAAACGATTCCCGAGCCAAACATCATGTCGGCAACGATACCGCCAGCAGCCCAGAGCTTCATGCTGTCACTCAGACCTCTAATTTTCCCTAACCCTGCTGGCCCAAAGATTACCACCTCAAGCGTGAAAATATGCCTATGCAGAATACGGCGCCAGTGGCGATACCACCCCAAAACATACGAATTCTCCGGCACCCTGAACTATTCTACTCGGGTTCGCCTTAACACGCATCAAACCTGAAGAATCTGCGTGGCCCTGTAGCGAATACCTCAAGGTGCAACCAGCCGGAAAGAAATTTGGTCGAGCAGTACTAACCTGACCTAGACCGAGAGATTTCCCGCTCGATAATTTTTGCGAGCCGAAAGTAGGTGGCTTAATCGCACTCAATTTAGCAAACTCGCCCTCTCCGGCGGAGCACCGTATTTGGAGGCACACAATAGTTGTTCTCCGAACCGCCTGCCCAACGCGAACTAAAATTCCTTCCTCCGCAAAGCACCGATAAAGTCTCACGATCGATTAGAGTATCGAGTTTCGTTCACTTGTTCTGAGCAGAGGCGACTTCATGCGAAACCGAGGCAGACGTTCCTTGATCCATTTGATTGCAGACTTTATTCTGCTCAAGTTCAAGAGTTGGTCTGTTTCAGCCAAAGTGTTCATCGACAAAAGCAATAATTAAGTCACCGGAAACGGCGCCACAATAAATTTCTGCAAAAGATCCATACAAAGCTGCAGCCATATTAATTTCGGCGGATCGGCACCCAGTACAAACACGAGGTCGGGGGGCGACTTTGGAGAGTAGTTTCCGAAAGAATGCCCTGGAAATGTATAGAGCGCACTGCGGAATAGTTGCCCTTGCCGGTTGGAGCAGGGATCATGCAGTCGCAAAGGACAGTGTCGAATAGATCTCAGAATCTCAGAGCGCCGCTGGATTCAGACAGTGGCGAGCTGACGCTCGAAAACTGTTTTTGCACGAATATAATTTTCTATTGTAAAAGTCGAACACATCAACTTATTGGCTGATGTCTCGATGTCTTTTTCTGTATCACTCAACATCGCAGTCTTCGAAGTTTTTCGATTAGCCAGCCCTCTCTTTGCCGGGGCCACACGGCCAACTCGAAATCTTATTCGCGTACTGCGGCATTTCTGACTCAAGGACCCAAGGTTAAATCCAGCGCAGTGAGCCTGAGGTGCAGCCTGTCCCTCTAACGCTTGACAAAGTAGCGAATTGTATATACAATGTTCTACGCGGAGGTAAGAGGAAGCGACAGAGTAAATGGAATTGATGGCTCATCCTTCGATAATCAAAAAGATTACAGAACGGCATGGTCTATCAACAGCGCAGGTGGTCCAAGCGTTCATAAACAGAGGCAAAGTCCTTGCGGATACTCGGACAGACAATCAGACAACCCCTCCCACTCTTTTTGTCATAGCCCCGGACAACAAGGGGAATCTCATCAAGGTTGTTTTCATTGTCTATGCCGCGGATGAAACTGCCGTATTAAAAACCGCATACTCACCCAATCAAGAGGAGATTGATTTTTACCACAACAACACATCATAGACTCGCCCAGGAGAAAAGCAACCATGCACGACGAAAACAAAAAAAGAGTCAAGGAGGAAGGAATTGAGCTGACTGTCACCGATCGCATGCCGCCAGGATACAAGGACGATTCCGAACAGTGGGAATCTGGCGACATGGGAAAAAATGCCCAATTTGTACGCAAAGCCACACGAGAGGAAGAAACAGCAATCGATAACGCATTGGGTCTCGCACCCATTTCGATCAGATTGCAAAAGCAAATTGTAGAAGAGTTGAAAGCACTGGCAGCCTTACAAGGACTCGGCTATCAGCCCTACATTCGTCAACTGCTGACGAAACACGTGAGTGAAGCAAAGCAAATGGCATCTGGGCCGGCGCGCGCAAAAAGATAGGATTAGAACTAATCTTAAGGTGACGCCCTGGGGAAACTTGGGGCTTTTTTTCCTACAATTTTAGTTCAATGATACAATCGCGGCTCCGCCCTGAAAGTAGTAAAACAGTTGCAGTTGCCCATTGTACAGTTTCAAGCTTGAGTCTGGTTTGCCCGAGCTTGCTCTTAATAGTTGTACTGGTTGAACATGCGAACTTGCGCGAGTACTTCGGGCAAGACTACAGCACCAGCCGGTGCCGTTGACGAATCCGGGAGCAATACAGTTCCGAGCAGACTTACTCGGACGCGCGTGTTCTAAATCGAGCGAACTTCAGATTATTATTTGTCGACCATATCGTGAATCAGCTCCAAGCTAATTTCGGCGGCAGCCTTCTTGGGTGTAACCACTTGTGGACTCGGAGTGACATCGTAAAAGTTTGTTGATCCAGTCATTTTATTCGGATAAATATCGACTTCAGGCGGGCCGTAGCGCGACTCCCAGTGGTCACCGGTAATTTTCAAATGTGGCTGCGAATCACCTTCCACGGCGATCGCGAAGTCGGTTTCCCTTAAAGAACAAGCTTTTTGAATTGCATGGGTCACAAAATCGGTGATTTTGGGCAATTCATAAGGGTCGGTTCTGAGCTGATTATAGATCTTGGACAAAGTAGTGGTGTCGCCCGCCAGCAAAGCCTTCTCCATCTGTACGGCGGCATCCAACTCTGGCTTGGTTAGTGAAGAAGCTTTGGCTAGTTCTTGAGTTGTCGCGTCTAATTTCGCCTGCGCTCTTTTCACGAGGTCATCGTGAATGCGCGTTGATAAATCTGAATTACCGGCTGGCTTGGGAACATTTGTTCCAACTTCCCGCTCGCCTCCATTCTGAACCATGGTCAGTCCTCCCGGTGGTGTGACCAAATCGTATTGTGATTCGGAGAAGAAGTTGTTTCTGGGTTGCTAAATCGACTAAATTTATTTCGTATTTTTCCCATGGCGGAAGAGATGATACCGCTACCGGTGCAGATGAGCGGCTGTCAACCTGCGCGGCATTCTGGAAGCGCTGATTCATGAATAGGATGTCGCATATTGCTATTAAATTAGGAGCAGACACTTATGCACCGGATCTTTCAATGAATCGATATTTGAAGACTTTCATCCTTTCCGAGATGGTGGGCCTGCTTTTGCTATTATGTTGGACCTATTGTTTTCCAGCTGCACCGGACTTCGATCCGCAAGCTAAGCATGTTGGAGTATTCATAGCACAGCTAACGACGCCATTGAAAAAGTTATGCCGTGACCGGACCCTTAAAGCGACAGCCATTGAATGCGCCCTGGCGAAGTCTCCCGATTTCTTTGCGTAAGTTTTACGTTGTCGATGGTTTACTCCTTCCATCGAGTCACCCGCCAGCGAGGAGTAAATCAATGTCTCATCCAAACGCAATTGAATCGCAGTCAAAACAACTTGATAAAGCCCATGAGTCCGGTCACCAGGCAGCAATGTCTCACATCGCCGCGCAAGCTTACCATCCGTCCGAATCAAATCAGGCTAGACAAACCAAGTCAGAACCGAATGCGATCGATTTCAATAAGGCCGGCGATATCTACGCGAGCAAATCCATGGCTCAAGCCAGCTCGGTAGACAGCAGAGCACAAGGCGGCGCTCACACGGTTACGGACAGCTCCCCGTCAAACACAATGAGCGCGTCGAAGCCTGCAGACAATGCACCGGCTGACACCACCGGCAAGCCAAATCCAGAACTCACAAAGATCCACCCGGAAGTAGCGCCCAACATCTATGACTTCTCTAACAAGAAGCCACAAGGCGAGACCAAACCTGCATCAGGGGCCCAACCGGACATTTCGAATAATGCAGCTGCCGATGGCAAAAAGCAGAATAGCGATGCAGCCGCAGCTGGACAGTACGACAAGTCGAGAGAGAATGGTCGCAAAGAATTCAATACAAAACCAGCTGCGGGCGCTGCCAAGCCTAATTCTGATGATTCGGAGCCGGCAGTTCCGATAAACGAAGGCGGTTCAGCAGCCGACAGCAAACGCGCAGATACAAAGCCTGCAACCGACAAACCGGCTGACAAACCCTCTTCTTCCTGGATGGATTCGTTGCACAAGCTAGAAGACTTGTGGGGTTCGGAAATCACCAATCTCATCTCACCCAGAATCTAGCGCAAGGACGGAAAAAAGCTCAAGCACACGCCGGCTTTTCGATGGTGTAGCCGCTTCCGCGAATCGTTTTAATGAGGTCGCTACACCCTGCAGCCGAAAGCTTTTTTCTCAAGAGACCGACATGAACTCGCACTGTGTCCTCAGTGGAATCGCTGTCAGATGACCAGATCGCCTTGAACAGATCTGCAGAGGAAAAAATTTGATTGGGATTGCGCATCAAAAATTCCACAAGCTCGCTTTCAATCGCGGTCAATTTCACTTCAATTTTTCCCACTGTCAGCTTTCGCATCTTCTTATCGAAAGACGTGTTTCCAATAACGAGCGCTGACGTCGCCATTCCCGAAGCTCTTCTCTGAGCGTTTCGGATTCGAGCTAACAACACGCGAAAGTCAAATGGTTTGGTGATGTAGTCGTCGGCACCGATATCAAGGGCTTCTTCCAGAGAATGGATCTCGTTCATCCCGGTGAGGAAAACAATTGGTGTTATCTCGCCGCTGGCACGATAGGCTCGACAGATTTCAATTCCGGTTGTATCAGGAAGCTGCCAGTCCAGGAGAATCAAGTCGTAGCGGAAACTCTTCAACATCTGTTTGGCGTCAGCACCATTATGTGCCATTTCAACTTTCCAACCGGAGGCTTCGAGTTCGCGACTTACGGTTTTAGCCAGTTCAACATCGTCATCGACAAAAAGAATTTTGCTCATATATAGTCTTTAAAAGAGCTCTCTGACAGGCTACTCTAACATCTTGAGTTTGTAGGAACTTCAGGGTCGTTCGGTTGTGGTCGTCAGGAACTGAAAACGGTGAAACTGCCAATCCCTTACTCAGATTTGATTTCGGAGCGTTTTGCAAACATCAGTCTCTCCAGAAAATCTCTGCTCGCGACAATCATACCCTTTTCCATCAACGTGGTCTGGTTCGTTGCCATGTGGGTCAACTCGGTTCACATCCAGGAACTGGCGAATAAAGAAAAACAGCAGTCTCTGCTTCTAGAACAGCTCAACGAAGTCAGCCAAATATACTACGAGTTGCAAGGAACATTTTTGTCGGCGTTCCTTGATCGAAGCGAATCTGAAAACACGCACTTCGAACTTGAACGCACGAATTTCAGTGCCGATATTGACCGGCTCCTAACTAACGCAGCGTTTACTCCAAATCAGCGAGACATTTTGAAGGAACTGCAGCGATTCGCAGACCTTGAAGATTCGATGCTCAAGCAAGGTGGGGACGACCCGACAGAAAATAAATGGATGCGCTTTGTCAGGCTGAGACACAAGTTCCTGGCAATGCTCAATTCTCGCTTTCAGTTTCGCAAAGAGTACAAAGAATTTTTGCTTCCTCAAAGGATGGAATTGGATCGACTGCAGAAGAAACAGCAAAGCGAGCAACAAGCTTTTTTGATTCTTCTAATCAGTGGTGTTTCAGGAAATCTGATTATGGTGCTCATCGTGCATTTTCTTTTCAGCAGATACATCACCGCGAAGGTTTCGACCCTGGTGACAAATGCGCGAGACCTTTCGAAGAAAAAGAAACTGCCTCCTGCTTTAATCGGACGAGATGATTTCGCCGTTGTTGATGCCGCGCTCCATCAGTCAGAAGAAGAGATAGCGGCGGCCAGCGCACACAGGCAGGATCTTATGCAAATGCTGGCCCACGATCTGAGATCGCCTTTAGCATCGTCGCAGGTTTCTCTGGAAGGATTGCTCGCGCGCGAGTCCGCCAATTTAAATCAAAGCAGCACCGAAACGATCAATAAAATCAGTTCGAACAACAAGCGTTTACTTTCGCACATCAGCGATTTACTCACTGTCGATGCTTTGGAGTTGGGTCAATTGGAGCTGTTCATAAATCCCGGGCAGCTAAATCGTTGTGTCGATGAAGCAATCGAAACGTTGTCCGGACTTGCTCTGGCTAAGAATATTACTCTCCGCAGCACGGTCACTCCTCGAGTTGCGATGTTTGACGATCGGCGTATCTTGCAGGTGCTAGTCAACTTGCTTTCCAACGCGATCAAGTTCTCGGATGCCGGCTCAGAAATCGTTGTCGATTGCGAATCCAGAACAAAGGGTGTTCTCGTAATCAGGGTGATCGATCACGGTAATGGAATTTCCGAGCGTGACCAGAAGAAACTTTTTCAGAAATATCGTCAGTCTGAAGATGGACGCAACAAATCGGGGAGCGGCTTGGGACTGGCGATCTGCAAGCTGATTATTGACGCTCATGGAGAGAAACTCGGAATGAACAGCGTGCCTGGAAAAGGCTCAACATTCTGGTTTACATTGAGCGCGCCAGACATAGACGATGATGCGCCTTAGTCAGTTACCGATACGGGCGCTCCTTATTCCCGTGCCCTGATAAAGTAACGCTTGCGCAGCCCCTTGTATCCGGCTTCAATTGAGCAAAACCCGTTAATGACAATAATTCCTGAATTCAACACGAATTGGTATTCATTAAAGCAGGCTCTGAGCACCGCATTTAAGGTTCCCAATCATTTCTCATGGTTTGAGGAACGTAAGAAGTCCCGCGATGCCGAGAGAAGCGCTCACCAACAATTCTGACTCCGGCGTCGTAAACTCGTTCCTTGCCATTAATCAGAATCGTTGTAAAGTCGTGCGCTTCCGGCCTGTCAACGAGTTTCTTTGTGACGCGACAGCGGTATAGGGTCGATTCCAATTTCGCTTCGTCGGCGGCAGCTTTCAAAAATAGGGCTCTCTGATTGCACATTCCCCAGCCGCGGCGCAGAAATTCACCGAGGAAATATTGCTCTCCGACGTTGGTATCACGAAACTCGTTATAATGATGCTCCAAATTATCGCCTCGAAAAATTCTCGCCGTGTATTCCGTTAACGCGGCGCTAAATTCGGCTGGTTTAGGTTTCAATGAACCAAAAACAGAATCCACTTTGTCTAAAGTCGACCGTAAAGCAGGATCCTCAGTCCGATCGACAACCGACATGAGCGGATATTCGAGCCGATCGTACAATTGACCTAAATAAACGGGTTGTCCAAAATCGATAAAACCTTTGGTTAAAGGCCCTTTCAATCTTTCCTCCTCATACAGCATTGCCGCCTGATCTGATGCTTCTTGCGTGAAGTCGTAGTCGGCCGGAACCTTTAACGGCTCAGTCAGGTGAGAAAAATCAGGTCTTTCCGTCAAGTTGCCTAGAGAGCGTGCGCGCAAGAGTCCCGATCGGGCACCACGCCCAGTGCGCTCGTAAACATCAGCCAGACCGGCAAAAACCTTCCCTCGCAGAGGTGACGTCTCTTGATCCATCGAAAGGAATTTCGTAAAACCATACTCCGCGTCTTTTAATTCGCCGAGATTGAGATGCGCCAATCCAAGCCTTCCCGTGGCAGCGTAGTTGTCCCAAAACGCGCTTCTATGGCCTGCCGTTGCTTCGACTACATTTTTATACAACCTGCGAACAGCGGGCCAATCCTGGGCATCATACGCTTTCCGAGCGTCATCGATTATTGGTTTGATGCCCGCTGCCGGCTCGGTCGAGCGCGCCACCATTCTTTTCTGAATGAACATTGAAACCGGGCGAATGTTCTCGGTTTCGTTTGCAGTTTCAGCAAGCATCGAAGATCCGGATTTGGTGCGTTCAACAAATTTGCCGATCGTCGACAACTTGCTTTCGAAATCAATGAAAGCGGTTTCGCTCGCATTAGCGATTTTGGTCAGTGAGGAGAGTTTACCTTTGGTGGCGACTGTCAAACCAATAACCGCGATCGCAGCTGCAGCTTCCACGGCC
>CAJCHQ010000101.1 GCA_903970295.1 Bryobacterales bacterium | reverse complement strand
TGAAAACCACTTCTTCCACTTCTTGCGGAATTTTCAATTGCGGCGCCACTTCTTTAAACGCTTTAGGAGTCTGCGAAAGATGCATGTTCATTGTTTCGACAACATTTTCACCGAGCACCGCCAGCACTCCGGTAAGAGTTTCATACATGACGCAACCGAGAGCATAAATATCGGAGCGCGCATCAACCGATCGCGCCTGCAATTGTTCCGGGCTCATAAACAAGGGACTGCCAAATACCTCTCCAACCTGCGTCAGGCTCTGACTTTTTTTACCAGCTTGAGGCATGAATTTGGCAATGCCGAAGTCGACGATTTTGACGATCTCTGAGCCGTCGTCCTGTTTCATCAAAACCAAATTAGCCGGTTTCAAATCGCGATGGATGATGCCCTTTTTGTGTGCGGCTTCGAGACCATCGCAGACCTGGCGAAAAATATTAACAGCGCGTTCGAGAGGAAGATGACCGAGTTTTTCGATCAAGTCTCCAAGCGTTGGTCCTTCCAGGCAATCCATGACGAAAAACGCCTGTCCTTCTGCAGTCATGCCGAAGTCGTAGACAGTGACGACATTTTGATGCTGCAACGCAGCAGCAGCCTTCGACTCCAACTGGAAGCGTTGCACAGCTGTCGGCTCTTTGATCAGCCCGGCGTGCAACAGTTTAATGGCGACCATCCGATCCATCAACAAATGCTTGGCTTTATAAACCACACTCATGCCACCGTAGCCAAGAACAGATTCGATCCGATATCTTTCGGCAAAAGTCGTGCCGATTAGCGGATCGTCCTGCAGACTGCGCAAAGCCTGCCCGTCTTCGGGACAGCTAAGCAGGTCGCCCGGCCATTCAGCATGGCAGTGCGGGCAGATCATTTTGCTGGTGGTCGGTTCTGGCAATCTCTTTCCAAGTGTCGCGGCAATTGAGCCAATGCCAAGCTCTCATGACAAATTCTAGGTGGTTCCAGGCTACTGTACAAGGTCGCGAGCGGGAATGTGACGCGGGCAACGGACCGTGATTCGGACAAAAGCACGTCATCCGAGTTTGTAGATCGGCACCTGGGCATTGTAGGGAGGAATAGTGTCAAAATCATAATCAAGCAGCTTTCGCAAAACGTAGCCAGTGTTTTGGACCATCTTAGAAGCGTGTATATCGAGAAAATTAAAATCATTCGCGTTACGACTGGTTTTAGCGACAGCAACCTGTGAACGAATCTCCGCTTGCGACCAGAGCCGCGGATCGATTTTCAAGTATTGCAACTCAGCGTCTAAAATCCAGGCCGAGAAGAAATCCAGGTTGGGACCAAAATCAGTGGTCTGGCGCCCCGGATGCTGAAATGCTGGATGCCCGCGCTCGATACCCGATAGTCCCTCGAGTTCCGGAAGGTACATGCCATCGTAATCAACCAATTTGAGATCGTTGTTCACAACAAAAATATTGTCTGGTTCCAGGTCACCATGCGCGATACCAAGAGTTTGAAAAGCACGCACCAAGTTGTTGAAGCGATCCGAAAGCGCAGCGAGCCGACCTTTATTGCGTTGATTCGCGTTGATGAATTCGCTGAGGCTTGGTGTCAGCCAATCCATCTTCAAGCATGGATACCAATATTCGCCGACTTGAATGCCTTCGGGAAGATATTGAAAATCAACAAAATATCTTCTCGCCTCGCCATTCACATACTTACGAATCATCTCGAATCGTTTTTGTCGATCGGGCATATGTTCTTTAAAGCATTTGACAGCGACATGCCGATTTGGACATTTCAAATGAAAGACGAAACCATTTGTACCCAAACCCTTGGTTTCAGGAATGAATCTGCCCTGACGCAATTCCAAATCGTCCAGTGATTGAGCAGGGTTGGCTATTGCTTGCTTGTATTGATCGAATCGGGGCCAGGTGCCACTGACATTGATGCGCCTGGTCTCAGTCTTAATTTGCGTGATCGGTCCTGCCTGCATCCAATCAGGCAAGCCATTGCCACCAGCAGGAGGAAGGGCTTCGAGAGTAATGCGGGGCTGGTCGACGATGATTTCTGTGGGTCTTATCGCCGGCAAATTTTGCACGCTCACAATATTTTCATTCAGCAAAGGGACTTGCTCTGGAGGATACATCAGCATATAGCGCAAGAGTTTGGCGTTTGCCCGAATTTGCTCAGACTCGTGACTCTCGAGCAGGCGAAAAGTTTCGGAGGATTGCTGCAACTCGAAGTCTTTGCGCCGAAAGAGCAAGCAATCATCACCGCCCTGTAATTTATCCCATAGCGTTGGATCGACACTCAAACAAAGCAGAGAGGTTTGAATTACCCAAGCCGAAAAATTATCGAGATAAGGACCGAAATGAGCGGCACGTCTGGCTGGATGCTGAAAGTTTGGGTGACCAAGCTCGTTGCTGTGCAATCCTTTTAACTTCGAAACATACATACCATCATAATCGACCAGTTTCATTTCTGATTCTCTAACCAGAATATTGCCATGCTGCAAGTCACCATGGGCAACACCACTGCTTTGCAGTTTGTTTACCATTTTTCGAAATTGATGCAGCAAAATTGAGAGCGCTCGTGCTTCCGAGATGTGGTTAGCGACGTACTGATCGAGGTTTTCGCCTTCCACCCATTCCATTTTCAGGATCGGATAATTGATCCCGCGAATATTGACCCCATCCGGCTGGTATTGAAAGCCGACGGTGTAAAGCAGCTCTTTGCTGTTAATCGAGTTGCTGAGTTCAGCATAGCGCTGCTGTTGGTCGATCACTTTGCGCAGAAACAACTTGACAGCGTAGCTGCGCCCCTCGCATTCCAGCCGGTAGACGCTGGCAAAGGCACCCGACATTGGTCGCGGTAGACCAAGAACATCGAGAGCAGGTTTCCCGGATTTCAGCGCACGATCGTTGAGACTCAACCAGGGAGCCTGCATCGCTTCGTTATAATCTTGAGGGGTCGGCCAATCCATAGCTCAGTTTTCTGCGTGTGCAGTCGCCATTAGTGCTCGTCATTCACAATTCAAATTTACCCATTTTCCGGGTCTAGTGGCTTTAATTCCGATACCGATGCTGTCAAGAACTTCGACGACCTGGCACAAGCTAAAATTGAAAGATGCCCTATACAGCCGAAATTAGCCGGACTAACCCGTCGTGTTTTCTTTTCCTCATCGATCAATCAGGATCGATGCAGCAGCCGTTCCCAGCGGCCGAGGGCAATAAGCCGAAGTCCGAAGGGTTGGCAGATGCAGTTAACAGGCTTTTTCAAAACCTCGTTATCAAGTGCGCCAAGTCTGAGGGAATTCGCGATTATTACGAGGTGGGAGTTATTGGCTACGGGGGTGCCGGCGTCAGCTTAGCCTTTGGCGGTCACCTGGCCGGCAAAGAACTCGTCCCCATCAGCTTGATTGGCAAATCGCCCATCAGAGTGGAAGAACGCACGAGGCGGATGGACGATGGCGCCGGCGGTATTATCAGCCAGAAGATCAAGTTCCCGATTTGGTTCGAACCCAAGGCCCTTGGCGGCACGCCCATGTGCGAGGCGTTCGACAAAGCCAGTCATATCCTGTCGAAATGGATTCTGGCACACCAAAAATCATTTCCGCCGATCGTGATCAACATTACCGACGGCAAACCGACTGACGGCAACCCCACACGGGCAGCTTTTGACTTGATGTCCTTATCCACCATCGATGGTGAAGTGCTTCTCTTCAACATGCTGATTTCAGCGGCGAAAATGAAGCCGATCGAATTTCCCGAAAGTGATCTACAACTACCGGACGAATTCGCCCGCGTTTTGTTCAGTATTTCCAGTGCACTGCCTGAGTACATGAGAAAAATGCTCGCAGACGAAGGCGTCAACTCATCTCTGCAATCCAGAGGTTTTGTTTTCAACGCAGACCTTGTATCGGTGATTAGATTTCTCGACATTGGCACAAGACCGAGCAATATGCGCTGAGGCTCTCCCTACCTTGGTTTCTTTTTGAAACTGGGGTCTTTCTCGTTGATTTCCATGCGCTCGATCAGCCCGAGTACTCGCGAATTGCTTTTTTTCCGATCACTCGACCACCCTCAGACGATTTGGGCCAATCCACGTTTTCGCTCATTAGTGCCAGTGTTCCATCAATATCCCGCTGATTGAATGCGGCGTAAATCTTTGCCATCAGCGCTTTTCTATTTTCCATGATCGCCTCCAGCGCATCCGACAAACTTACACTCGCCTAGTTTCTAATTGGAGCCGCGGGCAATTCGTAGCGCGAACATTAGCGCAATCTCTGCATCCAATCGGGAACCAAACAAGCAACCTAGGCTTCTCTCGTCCATGGCGCGCATCTCAGCGCCTGCCATGAGCTGTGGTAGAAGGCAGAAAGGAAGAGAACATGGCTATCGGAATTTCAATCAAACCGAATCATTTAAAATTGTACAAGGACACTGTTGTCTTGCTCATGAAATACGGGCAAGCCGACCTCGCTGAAAATACAAATCTCAAAGAAATGTTCTTGCAGCAGGAAAACGAGCTTAACAAGGGCAAT